>JAMCRM010000289.1:0-3686 GCA_023380575.1 Acidobacteriota bacterium
CAGCAGAATGCGATGCTCATCGCGGGAGATGCGGGCCAGTTCCGCGTCGGTGTAGTCGTTGCGGTAGAGGGTGTCGAACCCCATCATCCGCAGGTACCCGGCCAGCCGCCCCAGGTGGATATCGAGCACGAACCGCGGGTCCCGCAGAGGCCGCGGCCGCACGCGCAGCAGGGGCGAGATATCCAGCGCCTCGAACATGGGATACACGCTGATGCGGTCGCCGTCGCGCACGATGTAATCGAAATCGACCGATTCGCCGTTGGCAAGAATCAGGTCCACTTCGGTATGCGGGATGCCGAACGACTCGATCATGTCCTTCACGGTGGAGGCGTCGATGAATTCGCGGTCAAAGGGCCGCGCACGCCGCTCTGGCGCGAGAAAGTCGTTCAATTCGGCGTAAAAACGGAACGTCGCTCGCACGTTACCGGAGAATGCGCCGCACGGCGTCGGTTACCAGGCCGTACACCAGGTGCGCCGCGAGTTCCATGCCCTCGGTCGGCAAGGGCTTATCCATGGGCGATTCCGCCAGCCCCAGACGCGGCACGGCATATCCGTGCGCGCCGAAATATAGTGCCGCGCCGAAGGGCATGCCCCGGCCGCCGCCCAGGCGCGGCGCGGCAGCGGCCGCCGCCCCGTACAGCCCGCCCATCAGCGCGCCGAAGCCGTAGTGAACCAACTGGCTCCCCAGTTGCTTTTCACGCACTGTCAGGCTGCGTCCAGCGATTGCCTCCGCCGCCAGCGCGGTGGCGTCGGCGGCGCCGCCCGGCGCCGGAATCTTCGCCGCGCGGCTCAAATACTGGTGCGCCAACCCCATCGCGTAAGAACCCGCCAGACCTCCGGCCATGCCCGCCGCCATGCCGGTCCAAAGATTCCTTCTGGCCATAGCGCCTCCTAAGCTTGTTCCAGCTCTTCTTCCAGCATCTGCTTTTGCGAGAGTCCCGCGTAATAGCCGCCGGCGGCCAGCAGTTCCGCATGCGTGCCCCGCTCCACAATGCGGCCATGCTCCAGAACCACGATCTGGTCCGCCTGCCGCACCGTGGAAACACGGTGGGAAATCAGAATCACCGTGCGCCCGCGCATGATCGTGGCCAGTGCTTGCAGGATGCGTTCTTCGGTGAGGGTATCCACACTGGAGAGCGCGTCGTCCAGAATAAGAACGCGCGGATTACGCAGGATGGCCCGGGCAATGGCCGTGCGCTGCTTCTGGCCGCCGGAAAGGGTGATGCCGCGCTCCCCCACCAGGGTTTCATAGCCTTTGGGGAAGCCCTCGATATCCGCCGCGAGACCGGCCAACCCGGCGGCCCGGCAAATCTCTTCCCGGGTGGCATCCTCAACGCCGAAGGCAATGTTCTCAGCGATGGTGGCGCTGAACAGGAACGTCTCCTGGGGCACGAAGCCGATCTGCCGGCGCAGGTCGCCCGGAGAGAGGGCGCGCACGTCCATCCCGTCCAGCCGTACGCTTCCTTCCGTAGGATCCATGAGGCGCGGAATCAGGCCGACCAGAGTGCTCTTGCCGGAACCGGTGTGGCCCACTACCGCCACCGTGGAGCCGGCCGGGATGGTGAGATCGATCGATGCCAGCGCAGGCCCCGCGGGGTACACCACCGAGACGTCACGGAATTCCACCACGCCGCGCACGCCGTCAAGCCGCGCCGGCGCGGGCGGCGGCGCGATGGTGGGCTTCTCGTGCAGAATCTGGTTGATGCGTCCCAGCGAGGCGCTGCCGCGCTGCATCAGGTTCACCACCCACCCCAGCGCGATCATGGGCCAGACCAGCATGCCCATGTAGGTGTTGAACATGACGAAGCTGCCCAGCGTGATGCGCCCCTGCAGCACCTGGTATCCCCCTACCCACAGCACCACCAGGAAGGTGACCCCGATCAACGCTTCCAGCAGCGGCTGGAACAGCCCCGAAATGCGCACCAGGCGGATATTCTGCGCGATATAGTCGCGGTTCAGTCGCTCGAAACGCCCGGTCTCGGCATCCTCCTGCGCGAAGGCGCGGACCATGCGCACGCCGGCCAGATTCTCCTGCACGCGGCTGCTGATATCGGCGAACATCGCCTGAATGCGCTCGAAGCGCTCGTGGATCTTGCGGCCGAAAACGATTACAGCCGCGCTCACCACAGGCGCCGGCAGCAGCGCGAAGATGGCCAGCCTCCAGTCCACCGTGACCATGATCGCGATGGCCAGTACGAAAGTGATGCTGGTTTCAGTCCAGTACATGATGCCGGGGCCCAGCATCATGCGCACGTTGTTCAGGTCGTTGGTGGCGCGGGACATGATATCGCCGGTGCGCACGCGGCCGTAGTAGTCAGGCGCCAGCGTCACCAGGTGCGAGAACAGGTCGTTGCGCAGGTCGTATTCGATATCGCGGGAAATCCCGATCAGCACCACCCGCATCCAGTACTGGAACAGGCCCTTGGTCAGCGAAATGGCCGCGAGCAGCGCGGCGAAGCCCAGGAACACGGCGGGCGGGCGCGCCTCGGTGAGCGCATCGATGGCGCCGCGGATCATCAGCGGCAGGCTGGCGGCGGCCAGGTCCTTGATCACTAGCGCGCCCATCCCCAGCACCAGGCCCCGGCGATAGCGCCAGAGGTATGGCCGGACCGTGCCCAGCGTTTCCCACATCGGCTACAACCCCATCCCGTAGGCCACTGTCTTGATCCACTCCATGAGAAAAGTCTTGCGCGACTGGCGGTTGCTCCACCACGCATCCGGCCGGTAGTACCGGTCGGGCGCTGCGATCATGTGAACTTCCAGGTCGGGCGCCACGTCGCGAAACACGCGGCGGCTGCGGGCCGTATGGTAATCGCTCGTCACCACCAGAAGCCGCCGGACACCCATCTTACGGATGCCGGGCACAACCAGCCTGGCTTCCTCGTCGGTGGACAGCGCGGCGTGCCGGAGCGGCACAAACCACTCGGCCGGAAGCCCGCGCTTCACGGCGAAGGCGATGGCGAGATCCGATTCGTACACGCCGTAAATTGCCTCCGGTCCGCTCACCAGGACGCGGGGCACGAATCCCTCCCGCACCATCTCCGCCGCTTTCAGGATGCGGTAGCCGTAATAGTCTCCGGCCAGCACCAGCGCGGCATCGGCGCGTTGCGGCGCTTCGGAGTACACCAGCGCACGACCCAATGCCCCCATCCACAAAGACCAGGTGGCGGACAGCAGGACAGCGATTCCGATACCGCCAAGGAGAAGAAAGCGAACCGCTCGCCGGCGCAGCACGGACTACTTCTCGTCCGTGTTCTCGTCGAGTTTGCCCACCGATTTCAGCCGCTGGTAGAGGCGTTCCACGTCGGCCTCATCCTCGGGGCGCAGGATGCGGTAGCGCGGCGGCGGGATCTGTTTCCGGTCAGCGCCGGGAGCCAGCACTTCCCCCCAATACTGCCGGTAGGGAATGCCGTCGATCAGGGCATCGCGGGAGAGCCGCCTCAAATGCCGCAGCAGGCTGTTGCAGGAATCCAGGTCCCCGGGATAAACCAGCGTGAGCCGCGAATCGTCGAACAGTGTGATCCGGACGATTAACGGCGAAATCCACCCCGTGCGGTCCAGGCGCCGTTCGTGATTCAGGCGCTCATGAACGGACGGCCGCGCCAGGCGCTTTACCTGTTCGCCGCAGCCGCCCTTACCGACGGGGTGGACGGCTATCTCGCCCGGCACTTCGATTGGACCTCGGA
>JAMCRM010000289.1:3696-15641 GCA_023380575.1 Acidobacteriota bacterium
GCGTTTCCCGACCGCCCGGTAGGCCTCAGGGATGGCGATGGGAGGGCGAAAGCCCAGCATCAATAGCAGGAGGGAACTGAGCACAAACAGGACAGCGGGGACGAACGCGGGAGTCCATTCCATGCCCAGCCGGGCAGAAAAGCCCGCCAGCGCGAGCGCCACGATACCAAAGATACGGTAATGCCGCGCGGGCGTGTAACGTGTCATTTCGGCCCCACCTTTAGACTACTCCCGCGCGCCCGCTGCGTCAACGATTCCGGAGCTGCTGCAACCCGCGCCATCCGTAATGCATACCGCTCCCAATCGTGGCGGCGGCGGCGGGCCACAACAGGGATGATACAAGCCGATCCAGGGCCGGAGACGGAAAGGCGGCCCGCACCACAAAAGCCACCACCGTCACCACCTGAAGAAAGGTGCTCAGTTTCCCCCATGTACTGGGCGGGAACTTGCGCCGGCCGGTGAGAAAAATCGCCATACCGGCCGCCGCCAGAATCAGCAGGTCCCGCGAGAAAACCAGCGCCACGAACCAGATGGGGGCATCCCCGGTGTACGCCAGCGCCAGAAAAATCCCCGAGAGCAGAACTTTGTCCGCGACCGGATCGAGCCACGCGCCGGCATCCGAGGTCCAATCGAAGTGCCGGGCGAGATAGCCGTCCACCCCGTCGGTAAGGGCGGCTGCGGCGAACAGGTAAAGCGCCTGGCGCGGCCGTCCGTTCATGAGCGCCTGAATCACGAACGGCGCCAGGGCCAGTCGGCACAGGGTGAGCACATTGGGCACGGTGAGCCAGGACCGCATCGCTTGTGATTTTAGCGTGACAGCGGTCCGGCCCGCCGCCGCGCGGTCAGAACCTGAACCGCAGCCCGATTTCCACGCGCCGCATGTCCAGCACGCTGGTCACGTTGTAATGGCCCACGCCGTTGCGATACTGGTTGTACTTCTCCGCTTCCGTCGGGTTCTTCACGCGGCTGGTCAGGTTCTGCACCAGCATGTCCGGGGTGTTGAACAGATAATAACCGTCCGACAGGTTTGGGCCCTTCATTTTGAAGGTGTGGCTGGTGTTGATGTCCTGCCGCCGCACCTGGCTGAAGGGATTGAACAGGCTGGCGCGCAGTTCCAGCCCCCGGCCTTCCCGGATGGGAAACATCTTGCTGATGGTCATGTCGTTGGAAAACGTTCCCGGCGACCACAGATAGTTGCGTGAACCGGTGCCGTCGGTGGGCACCGCGGGGACGGCGAATTTGGTCACATCGAACGTCTGGCTGAACGAAGCGATGCCGTTATTCGGATTGCCGGTGGGCTGGATGCGGGGGGCGATATCGGGGCTGCCGGTGAAGATCGAGTTGAGGTTGGCCACACCCTGGGTGTTGTTGGCATATTGCATGCCGAAACCGGGCGTGAGCGGCCTGCCGGAGTAGAAATTCATCAGATGCGCCGGAGTAGAAATTCATCAGATGCGCCATGCTCCAGCCGTCCAGCAACTGCCTGCCCACCACATTATCGAACCGCAGGCGGCGGGCCAGTTTCGGGACGTCGTAGGTGTAGTTGATGCCCACCACGTGCACGCGATGCTCGTTGGCCACAAAGCCGGTGTAATCCTTCCAGTTGTGGTAGAACGGCCCGAAAGCCTCCGTGCGGGTCAGCAGTTTGCTCCAGGTGTGGACGAACTGAAACGTCAAGCCGTGTCCGTACCGTTTGGCCAGGCTCCATTGCAGGGAGTTGTAGCGCGCGCTGCCTACGTTGGTAATCAGGTTCAGCGCGCCGAACCCGCGGAACGGCCGCATCAGGTTGCTGTCCACCGCCTGAGTGCCCGGCAGCGGTCCCGGGTTGGATGCCGAGACCGGCCCGGCGAAATTGTTGCCCGCCAGCCGCGGATCGCGGAATTCAGGCCGCCAGGAAGTGCCCGGCAGAACCTGGTTGATGTTGAACTGCATGGTCTGGTGCCGTTGAATGTTGCCGATGTAGGCTACATCCAGCACCGTGGCGAAGGGCAGTTCGCGCTGGACGGAGAGGCTGAAATCGTAGATCGTGGGCACGGCGTTGCTGGATTGGTCCATGGTCCCGAAATCCTTCGGCGAGATGCGCTTCACGGTCGTAGTATTCAGCGTGCCGAGGCTGGTCTGGCGGTAGTCCACTGAGTCCGCCAGCCCGTTCTGGAACGTTCCGGTGGCCAACGAAATCGTGGGGCGGTTATACGACCAGCCGAAGCCGCCGCGCAGCACGGACTTCGCCGCGAACTGCCAGGCGAAACCGCCGCGCGGGGCCAGCAGCAGGAAATCGGGGTTGCGAATGCCCGCTTCCCCGATGGCGTCGCCCAGCGCCGCCACACCATTGCGCGGATCGCCGGAATCCGGCACCAGCGAATAGAGCAGCGCGTTGAACACGTTCGTGGGCAGGGGCTGGTCCGGCCTGGCCGGATCGATCAACTGCCGCGTGTTGGCCGGATTCGGAACGTAGTAGCGCGGGGCCTTGGCCGGATCCCAGAGCGCCGGAACGAATGCCGCATCGAGCGTGATCTTGCGGTCGGTGTTGCGTTCCGAGGGGATATGGTACACCCGCATGCCGTAGTCCAGCGTCAGCCGGGGCGTCACCTTCCAGGTGTCCTGGATGAAAAAGTGGAAATCCTGAAACCTGGAGAACTTGTGCGACGGGCTGGACACCTGGCGGAACTGGCTGAGCGCGCCGGTGAGCAGATTCGCCGGAGCATAGCCCATATCGAAGGCGCTCGCCGTGTTCACCCCGAAGCTGAAACTGCCCTTCTCGATGGCCTGGTTGATCTCGTCTTTCTTGTTCAGGATGTACTGGCCGCCCCACTTGAACACGTGCGTGCCGCGCATCCATGTCCAGTTCTGCGCGATCTGGTACTCGGGCGCCTTGGCATACCACGGGAAGCGGTTGAACTGAAAGTCCTGGTAGCCCGTGCCGGAGATCTGCGGCAGCACATTGGTGGAGACCGGGAACGCCAGCGGCAGGTCCTTCAACCCCACCGCCACACGGTCGATTTTGGCGGCGTCTTTGGATACCTCCAGGGGCGCGTTGACGAAGTCCTTCTGCCAGTTGAACAGCGTTTCCGCCACCAGCCGCGGCGAAAACGTCCTGGTCAGGTTCGCCGTCAGGGCTTTATCGGGACGGTTCCAGCCGGTGATGACGAAGGGAAGGTTGCTGCCCGCCGCCCAGGTGACCATGTCGCGGTAGTGCTGATGGTCGTAGTTGAAGCGCACGTACGCCCGCGTCGAATCGTCGATATTCCAGTCCACCTTGGTCACGGTCAGGTAGCGCTTGTCCTCTTTCGCGTATTCGTTGAGGTAATTGTTGTTGGTTTCGTTCTTCAGGTTGGGCAGCGGGTACAGGTTCATGATGGCGCGCCCGATGGGGTTGATCATGGTGGCCGGAATGACGTTGCCGGGCAGCAGTTGCGGGCGTCCGGAGGTCTGGGTTCCGGGGAGATAGATCGTGGGTCGCGTGCCGTCGGCGTTGACCGTCTGCGAGAAATCGCCCTGGCGCTCCAACTCGGTGGGGACCCGGATCTGCTGCCGGATGGTGGGGGTATCCTGCTTCAGATTTTCGTAATTGAAAAAGAAGAACAGCTTGTCCCGGCGCAGGGGCCCGCCCAGGTTGCCGCCGAAATAGTTGTAGCGGTAGCGGGGTTTCGGCCTGCCGAAGAATGCATCGCCCCACGGCTTTGCATTCAGGGCCTCGTTGCGCAGGTAGTCCCACACGGTGCCGTGAAACGAGTTGGTGCCCGACTTGGTGACGATATTGATCACCGTCCCCGCGCGGATACCGTACTCCGCCTGGAAATTGTTGGTGAGCATGGAGACTTCCTGAATAGACTCCAGGCTGGGAGTGACGGTGGTCTTGTTGTCGCTGCCGTGATCCACGTTGCTGCCGCCGTCGAGGTTCACCTGCGTCTGGTTGGAAGCCTTGCCGTTGATGCGGAAATCGCCGTAGCCGTCGTAACCCGCCTCGCGGCCGTTCACGGCGTTGGTGTTGTTCGGCGTGGAGCCGGGAATCACTTTCAACAGCGTGGTCCAGTTGCGGCCTTGCAGCGGCAGGTCGGTTACCTGCTTGGATTGAATGGTGGCGGCCCGCACGGCGCTCTCGGTTGTCATCAACTGCTGCTCGGCGGTGACCGTGACCACGGTGGCCGGGCCGGAGCCCACATCCAGCATCAGGCGCCCCAGCGTCATGGTCTGGAACGCATTCAGCGTCACGTCCTCCAGCACCTTGTCCTTGAAACCCCGGGCGCTTATGGTGATTTTGTACCTGCTGGCCACCAGCGAGGGGATACTGAAGAGGCCCATCGCATTGCTCACCGTGACCCTTTCCGTGTTGGTGGAGAGTTGCACCACCTTGACGGTGGCGTCAGGCACCACGGCATCGGCGGAATCGACCACGGTGCCGGAAATCGAGCCCAGTCCGGCCTGGCCGAATGCCGGGCCGGCCAGCATGGATAACACCACGACGAGCGTCGGAATCCATCTCATAAAACCTCCAATCAGGTACGTGCTGTCCTGAATATCAGATTCGGCCGCCTGATGCAAGCCGCCCGTAACCTCCCGCGCGGCCTCCGCGCCAACACGGTCATGACCCGGACAACCTTACTAATGACGATCATCTTCGCGGCGGCTGTTGCCGCCCCCGCCCAGCGCCGCGGCGGCAGAGGGGTCGGCCCCGCCACACAGCAGTCCCCACCGCTGGCCAGGACGGAATCCGAAAAACGGATTCTTAAAACTCTTGATGCAATTGTTAACGCCGGCGAGTTGTACGCCAACGTTCCCGCCGAGGATGGCCGCATGTTGCGCCTCATTGCCGAGGCGGTGAATGCAAAGAATGTCGTCGAAATCGGAACATCCACGGGCGTTTCCGGCCTGTGGTTCTGCCTGGCCCTGGAGAAGACCGGCGGCAGGCTGAACACGTTCGAGATCGATGCCGGGCGCGCCGCCCTGGCCCGCACGCATTTCCAAAAGGCCGGCGTGGAGCGCCTCGTCAACCTGGTGCAGGGCGACGCGCATGAAAACATAACAAGGGTAAAAGGCCCCGTGGACGTCGTCTTCATCGACGCGGAAAAGGAGGGCTACGTGGATTATCTGAACAAGATGCTGCCCCTGGTTCGCCCCGGCGGAGTGATTCTCGCCCACAACATCGATATGGCCCGGGAATATTTCCAGGCGGCCAGCGCAAATCCGGATCTGGACACCGTGATTTACAACGGCGGGCTGGCCATCACGCTGAAGAAGCGCTGATCCGCGGCGCCCGCTTCCGGATCCGGCTTTTCACGCCGGATTGTCCCCGTCATTCGGCTTGAAGTGCGTCAGACCCGCGGCCAGCGCTACCTGCGTCAGGCCGGCAACGTTGTTCACGCCCAGCTTCTTCATCATGGTCTTGCGATAGCTGCGCACAGTTTGCAGGCCGAGGTCGAGGAGCGCGGCGATATCTTTGCTGGTCTTGCCTTCGGCCACCAGCCGCAGCACCTGCAACTCCCGAGGCGAGAGTTCCGACAGCATGGCGTGATGGCCCTTCAATTCCAGGTCGCCGCGCTGGATGCGCGTGAGCAGGCGGTCGGAGACCTGCGAACTCAGGTAGGAGCCGCCGCGCGCCACGGTGCGCAGCGCATCCAGCAGGTCGGCGGAGGACGCTTTCTTGAGCACGAAACCCCGCGCCCCGGAGCGGATTGCCGCCACCACGGAGTTTTCGTCGTCGTACATCGAGAGAATCACGATGCGCACTTCGGGGCAGTGGCGAAGGATTTCGGTGGTGGCATCGATGCCGTTCATGCCCGGCAGGCCGATGTCCATGAGCACGATCGCCGGAGCCGCGGTGCGGCAGAGGTGCACGGCATCGGCCCCGTTGTCGGTTTCGGCCACCACGCGAAACTCACCGCTGCGCTCCAGAATCGTCTTCACCCCGTCGCGCATCAGTTTGTGGTCGTCTACCAGGACAACGTCGTACGGCATCTCACAAGATCCCCTCGTTACCGCCATTGTACACGGCTTTCACGCTGGTGCCCTCGCCCTGGCGGCTGGTAACGGATAGCCGCACTCCCGCCTGCGCGGCATACTGTTCCAGCAGGAGCATGGAGGCGCCGCGCCGGGCCGCGGACGGATCGTCGCGATCGAACGCCGGGCCGTTATCGCGCACCTCGATGGCCGGCCCTTCGCGCGTGGATTTCACCAACACCTCGATGCGCGTGCAGCCGGGTTGCAGCACGGCCATTTGCAGGGAATAGCTGGCAACCCGGTAATATGCCGCGGCCACCGGCCCAGGGAACCGCAGGGTACGGTCAGCCATGAACCGCAGGCTGCCGCTGAACTCCTGGCGCAGCCGTCCGATGAGACGGTCCAGCGCCGGGTACAGGCCGACGCGCTCCGCCGCCACCGGGCTCAATTCGTGGCTCAAGTCCCGCACCCGCTGCATTACCGTCTCCAGCACCTGCTGGATTTCACCGGTCCGCTCGGAGATGGATGAGACCGTGCGCTCCAGGTCCATGCGCAGCAGGTCGAGTTGCAGCCCCGCGGCGCTCAGCGCCTGTCCGATTTCGTCGTGCAGGAAGCGGGCCAGCCGCGCCTGCTCGTCGTCGCGCGTCCTGATGACGTCCAGAGCCCATTCGCGCAACTGGCGCTCGCCCTCCGTCCAGGGTGTGATTTCGAAAGCGAAACCCCCGGCATAAGCCGGGGGCAGCGGGAACAGGTTCACCTGGTAGATGCGGCCACCGCGGACTTCGCGCCAGGAGCACACCTGCCCCGCGACGGCCTGCGCCGCCTTCTCGCACCACATTTCACGGACGGAATCCGGCAGCGGCAGCAACCCTTCCGCGCTGCCATAGACGCGGATAAACTCGAGGTCCCGCCCGAGCACCCAGTGGCATGCCGTACTGTGTTCCAGAAGCGCGGCCTGCAATGGGTCATCCATGACGAGACGGGCCATGGACGGGCGTCGGCCCGTCCTACTTCCGCTTTAGCACCTTGCGCGCGGTCTCGGCGATGTTCACCCCGCGCAAGCCGTACTTGTCCAGCAGTTCGTCGGGCGAACCGGACTCCGCGTAAGTGTTCTGAATGCCCACGAACTCCATCGCGCACGGATTGGTCTCGGCCACCACCTGCGCCACGCGGACGCCCAGGCCACCGTCCACCAGGTGCTCTTCGGCAACCACAATAGCGCGGGTCTCACGGGCGGCGCGGGCAATCGCCTCGCGGTCCAGCGGTTTGATGGTATGGATGTCGATTACGCGCGCGGAAATGCCCTCGTTCTCGAGAATCTCCTGCGCCCGGATGGCCTCCGCCACCATCAGGCCCGTGGCCATCAGGGTGACATCGGAACCGTCGATCACCTGTAGCGCTTTACCCACTTCAAACTGCTGCTCCGGACCGTAGACGATGGGCGCCTTCACCCGTCCGGTGCGGATGAAAACCGGCCCCACATGCTCCACCGCAGTGCGAACCATCGCCCTGGTGGCAAACTCGTCGGCCGGAGAAAGAACCAGAAAGCCGGGCAGCGAACAGGCCAGCGAGGTCTCCTCGATGCTCATCTGTGATGGGCCATCCTCGCCGATGGAAATGCCGCTGTGGGTGCCCACCACTTTCAGATTCGCGTGCGGGTAGGCCGCGCAGACCCGCAATTGCTCGAAGCCCTTGTTCATGAGGAAGCAGGAGAAGCTGGAGACGAACGGGATCTTGCCCGCCATCGCCAGGCCCGCGCCCAGCGCCACCATGTTGGCCTCGGCGATTCCGCACTCGAAGAAGCGCTCCGGAAACTCCTTCGCGAAAAACGTGGTCATGGTCGATTTCGAAAGGTCCGCGTCGCAGACCACGATGTCGCGGTTCTGGCGCGCCAGTTCCACCAGCTCTTTTCCGAACGCCTCGCGCGTCGCCAGTCCGTTTTTCAGCTCGAATTTCGTTCTCGTCTTCGTCGCCATGACTTATTGCAGCTCCTGGAGCGCCAGTTGCACTTCTGCGGGCGTCGGCGCCACACCGTGGAATTTCGGATTGTTTTCCATGAACGACACGCCCTTGCCCTTCACGGTGTGGGCGATGACGACCGTCGGCCGGCCCTTGGTGGCCTGCGCCTCGGCCAGTGCCGCCTGAATGGCGGGAATGTTATGGCCGTCGATTTCCAGGGTGTGCCAGCCGAAGGCCTTCCATTTCTCCACCAGCGGCTCCAGTTCCATGATGTCCTTGACGAAGCCATCGAGCTGGATGCGGTTGTAATCGACGATCGCAACCACGTTATCCACCTTGTGGAAAGCGCCGAACATGGCGGCTTCCCAGATCTGGCCTTCCTGAATTTCACCGTCGCCGAGCATCACGTAGGTACGCCAGTCCTGCTTGTCGAGCCGCGCCGCGCAGCCCATTCCGAGCCCCAGCGACAGCCCGTTGCCCAGCGACCCCGTGGAGGCTTCCAGCGCCGGAATGAAGCGCACGTCGGGATGCCCCTGGTAAATGGAGCCGAGCTTGCGCAGGGTGTTCAGCTTGTCCTTCGGCGTGTATCCCGCTTCGGCCAGCACCGAATAGAGCACCGGAGCGGCATGGCCCTTCGACAGAATGAACCGGTCGCGTCCGGGCCACTTGGGGTTGTCAGGATCGTGACGCATGACATCGAAGTACAGCGTGACCACCAACTCAACAGCCGAAAGCGAGCCACCCGGATGTCCTGACTTGGCCGCGCCGGTCATTTCCACGATTTCACGCCGCACGCGTTTGGCGATATCTTGCATTTCCGACAGCGATTTCTTCTGTTGCATGGAAGAAACGATTCTAGCATGCCGTCCCGCGCGGCCAGCAACGGCTCAGGCTAACAGACGCGCCGCCGGTTTGGCGAAATAAGTGAGGATGATCCCGGCGCCCGCGCGATGGATCGCGGTCAGGGTCTCCATCATCGCGCGGTCGTGATCCAGCCAGCCGTTGCGCGCCGCCGCCATGATCATGGAGTACTCCCCGCTTACCTGGTACGCGGCGATGGGTACATCGAAACGCCGGCGCGCTTCGCAGATCAGGTCGAGATACGCCAGGGCGGGCTTCACCATGATCATATCCGCGCCCTCTTCCAGGTCCAGTTCAATCTCCCGCATGGCCTCGCGCCCGTTGGCGGGGTCCATCTGGTAGCTGCGGCGGTCGCCGAACTGCGGAGCCGATTCGGCCGCTTCGCGGAACGGTCCGTAAAACACCGAGGCGAACTTGGCCGCATAGGAGAGGATGGGAGTGCGGGTGTAGCCGCTGCCGTCGAGCGCACGCCGGCTGGCCGCCACGCGCCCGTCCATCATGTCGGAGGGCGCCACGATGTCGGCGCCGGCGCGAGCGTGGGAGACCGCGGAGCGCGCCAGCCACTCCAGCGTGGCATCGTTATCCACATCGCCGTCCACCACTTTCCCGCAGTGGCCGTGGCTGGTGTACTCGCAGTTGCACACGTCGGTGATCACCACCAGCCGCGGCGTCTCGCGCTTGATGGCGCGGATGGCGCGCTGCACGATGCCGTCCTCCGCATAGGCGCCGGAGGCGAATTCGTCCTTGCTCTCCGGCAGCCCGAACAGGATCACGCCGCCGATCCCCAGTGAATGCACTTCCGCGCATTCCCGCACGATCTGGTCCACCGACATCTGGTAATTACCCGGCATGGCCCCGATTTCCCGGCGCACGCCCTCGCCGGGGCAAACAAACAGCGGCAAGATGAACTGCGACGGCTCCAGATGCGTTTCTCGCACCAGGTTCCGCAACGATTCAGTGGCGCGCAAACGCCGCATGCGATGGATCGGAAAAGGCATGTTCATTTCGATTGTATCGCGCCCCCCATTTCCCCTGCGCACCCGCCCTGGGGCACTTGACAAGCGCAACGCCCTCGTTAGAATAGATCCATAAGTTTTCGGTATGCAACCCGCCTGTGAGCACCCCCGGACCCAGGTCATCGCGCGGCGCGACGGTGTCGATTACGTCGAGTGCCTGGACTGCCGGCAGATCTTCGAAGCCGACGATCTGGAACCCGTTATGGTCGAAGAAGAGGAAGAGTAACCCGCCCGGGCTGTGCTCGCACCGGCCCTCTGCGGCGACGGAGGGTACGTGTGGGCTCATGCCACGCCGCTTGTTAGCATGGGAGGGTGCACGATCTCGCCACCTTCCGAGCCAACTTCGAGCAGATAGCCCAACGCCTGGCTACGCGCGGCAACGTCGCCAGCCTGGAGCGCTTCCGCGAACTCGACCGTGACCGGCGCGCCGCCATCGCCGAATCCGAACAGCTCAAAGCCCACCGCAACACCGAGAGCGCCGAAATCGCCAGGCTTAGAAAAGCCGGCGAAGACACCACCGCGCGCCAGCAGCAGATGCGCGAAATCGGCCAGCGTGTCTCCGCGCTCGACCAGCAGGTGAAGCAACTGGAGGATTCCTTTCGCGAACTGCTGGCGGGCATTCCCAACCTGCCCCATGAGTCGGTGCCGGTGGGACGCGACGCCGAAGAAAACGTGGAAGTCCGCCGCTGGGGCCAGCCGCGCGATTTCGGCTTCGAGCCCAAGGCGCACTGGGACCTGGGCCCGGAACTCGGCATTCTCGACCTGGAGCGCGCCGCCAAAATCACCGGCGCCCGCTTCGCCGTGTACTGGGACCTGGGCGCCCGCATGGAACGCGCGCTCATCAATTTCATGCTCGACGTGCACACCCGCGAGCACGGCTATACCGAAGTGCTGCCGCCCTTCATGGTGAATTCCGCCAGCCTCTTCGGCACCGGACAGCTTCCCAAGTTCGCCGAGGACCTTTTTAAATGCGAGCGCACCGACTTCTGGCTCATCCCCACCGCCGAAGTCCCGGTGACCAATCTCTACCGCGACGAAACCCTCGACGCCGCGCGCCTGCCCGTCAGCCTCTGCGCGTATACCCCGTGTTTTCGCAGCGAAGCGGGGTCGTACGGCCGCGACGTCCGCGGCATCATCCGCCAGCACCAGTTCCAGAAAGTGGAACTGGTGAAATTCGCGCACCCGGAACAGAGCTATCAGGAACTGGAGAAACTCACCGCCGACGCCGAAGACATTCTGCGACGGCTCGGCCTGCCCTACCGTACTGTGGTGCTGTGCACCGGCGATATGGGCTTTTCCTCGGCGAAAACTTACGACATCGAGGTCTGGCTGCCGGGGCAGAATGGCTACAAAGAGATCTCGTCCTGCTCCAACTTCGAGGCCTTCCAGGCGCGCCGGGCGGGCATCCGCTTCCGCAATTCGAAGGGCAAGGCCGAGTACGTGCACACCCTGAACGGCAGCGGCCTGGCGGTGGGCCGCACCTGGGTGGCCATCGTCGAAAATTACCAGCAGAAGGACGGCAGCGTGGTTATTCCCGAAGCGCTGCGGCCCTACATGAATGCGGAAGTGATCCGGCCGCGGTGAGTCAGACCGCTTCGAGCGCGGCCAGGGTCTTGCGCGCGGCCTCGGTCCAGGAGAACCCCGCGGCGCGTCGCGGACCGCGGCAGGCCAGGTCGCGGCGCACGCTTTCATCGCCCGTGACCGCGAACAGCGCCGAGACCAGATCGTCCACGTCCTCCGGGTCGAAGTAGCGCACCGCATCCGCGCCGATTTCCTCCAGCGGCGGAATGCGCGAGCAGGCCACCGGCAGGCCCGCCGCCATGGCCTCCAGCACCGGCATCCCGAAGCCCTCGAAGCTGGAAGGATAGACGAACGCCGCGGCGCGGGCGTATAACTCCATGAGCCGCGGCCGTTCGATCCAGCCGGTCAGTTCCACGGCATCTTGCAGGCCGAGTTGCGCGCGCAGGCTTTCCACCACGTCACCGTGGAACCCTCGCATGCCAGCCAGTACCAGGCGGAATTCCGGGCGCGTCCGCCGGAAAACCGCGAACGCGCGCAGCAGCCGGTCGATGTTCTTGTGCGGATGCAGCGTGGAAATCCTGAAACCTGGAGAACTTGTGCGACGGGCTGGACACCTGGCGGAACTGGCTGAGCGCGCCGGTGAGCAGATTC
>JAMCRM010000290.1 GCA_023380575.1 Acidobacteriota bacterium
CCAGCGCATCGCCGATGCGCTGGTAACGGACGCGGGCAGCACCAAGTCCGCGATTGTGGCCGCGGCCGGCGCGCTCGGCCGGTGCCAGTTTCTGGGTGGGCATCCCATGGCGGGCAAGGAGACCCGCGGGGCGGAGGTGGCGGACGCGGACCTGTTCACGGGCCGCACCTGGGTGCTCACCCCGCGTGAGCCGCGGGACCTGGAGACGGCGGCGGCGCGGGAATTTACGGCATGGCTGAAGCGGATGGGCGCGCGGCTGGTGATGCTGGACGCGGCCGGGCATGACCGCGTGGTATCGCTGACCTCGCATCTGCCGCAGTTGGCTTCGACGGCGCTGGCCGCGGCCGTGGGCGAGGGCGTGCGGGAGCACCTGGAGGTGGCGGGGCCGGGACTGGTGGATTCCACGCGTCTGGCGTTGAGTTCGTACGAGCTGTGGCGGGACATTCTGGCCACCAACGCGGCGGAGATCGAGCGGGCCCTGGGGGCGTACATTCAGAAGCTGGAATATCTGCGGGCGAATCTGGGGACGCGGGCGATGCAGGAGGAATTCGAGTCGGCCGCGCGGCTGGCGCGGCGGGCGAGAGGGCAGACTTCAGTAGATCCCCGGGAGCAGCCGTGATGTGCGCCCCGCGTAGGCGCGGTATTCTTCACCGAATTGCGCGGTGAGCAGCCGCTCTTCCGCCCGAATCCGGTCAAGAAGCGGCGGCACGAGGAGCGCCACAAGCAGCAGCCCGACACCCGAACGAAAGCCGAGCGCCCAGCCGAGCGCCGTCAGCAGCAGACCGAGGTAGCTCGGGTGGCGAACGACCCCATAGATCCCCGTTGTCACGAGCGTATGGCCGGGTTGGATCGCAACGAGGCCGCTGAACCTGCGGCCGAGGACAAATACCGGCCAGAGGCGCAGCACGCCGCCTGCCGCGAAGATGCCGACCCCCAACCACCGGATGGTGTCGTTGTCAATGGTCCAGAAGCCGATGCGATCCGTGTAGGAGGGCAGAAAACCGCCTGACAGCCCGATCACGGTGAGCGCGGGAATGACCCAGCGGTTCCCGCGATCCTCGCGCACGCCGGAACTCAGGTTTCCGCCGGCGAACATCGCCACCAATGCCATCGCCATGGTCACCAGGGCAAGCACGGTTCGCGCGGGATTTGAGAAGAAAGGCGCTCCTCGCCAGCCGAGAATCGCGAGACCCAGGTATGCCGCGGTGCTGACGGCAACCAGGGCGAATCTTGCCGCGAAGCGCATCCCCTTCTACCTGACATTGTACCGCCGGCGTGTTTTTGTGATCTTCAGCACACCGATCGGTTGCGGGCTACATAGGCTTGTCCTAAACTGCGCACCCAGAGGGGGAAGAGGTTATGTCTTCCACAAAGCGCACTGCGGGTATTCTTTTCTTTTTGAGCTGCGGCGCCCTTCAGGCACAGCTCACACTTTCCACGATACGAGGCACGGTGAGCGACCCGAGCGGGGCTACCGTGGCCAATGGCGCGGTCACCGCCACCAGCGTGGAAACCAACGCACGCCGCACGGTGAGGACCAACGAGAGCGGGGATTTCGAGATCCCCGATCTCCCGCCAGGCACGTACAAAGTCTCGGTGGAAGTCTCCGGCTTCAAGACATTTGTGGCGGACAACGTGATCCTGGAATCGAACCAGACGCGGCGCATCGATGTCCGGCTCGAGTTGGGCGCGGTGGGGTCGGAGGTAACCGTTTCAGCCGGCGCCGCGGTCATCAGCACCGATACCGCCAAGATTCAGAATACGATTACAGGCAGGAAATATGCGGACGTCCCCATTGTGGGATCCGAGGCGGCGCTCGACCCCAGTATCGTTCTGACTACGACCCCGATGGTAAACCAGACCGGCGGAGTCTGGAGTTCCCAGTGGGCCGGCCAATCGTCGTCGCAGGTGCAGGAAGGGCAGGACGGTCACACCAACGACAACGCCGTGAACCAGTTGAACGACATCCTGGACGTGCAGGAGGTCACGGTCGTGACGGTCAATAACTCGGCGGAGTTCGCCCGCGTGGGCTACATGAACATGGTGACCAAGTCCGGAAGCAACGAGTTCCACGGACGGGCCATGTTCTGGCATCAGAATTCGGCGCTGGCCTCGCGGGAGTTCTTCGAAGACACCAAAGCCAAGCAACTCTTCCACATCGGCAGCGGCAGCGCGAGTGGGCCGATCAGGAAGGACAAGTTGTTCTTCTATGGCTCCGCGAATTTTCTGAAGGTTCCGGCCAAGCAGTTCTATCTGCGCACTGTGCCCACCGAGGCGATGCGGGGCGGAGACTTCTCGCAACTGCTGAGGCTGCCCAAGCCGGTAGTGATCAATGACCCCTCCACCGGCCGGCCATTCCCCAACAATGTCATTCCATCGAACCGGTTGAGCGGGGTGTCGCTGGCCGTGAACCAGAAATACCTGCCGGCGCCGAACCGGGGCGGTCCGGACTCGCTCTCGAACAATTACAGCTTCGTCTTCCCGTTCCCCAGCGACTATTCGCTGCGGGAAGATTTCACCCAGCGCTTCGACTATAACGTGTCGGCCAAGAACCGGGTGATGGGACGCGTCATCGAGAACTGGGACAAGTATGTGCTGCCCACCAATTTCCCGGCGTTTTCGTGGACGCGGCTGAGGTATAACGTGCACGTGGTGGGAGAGGACACGCACGTGTTCTCGCCGACCCTGGTGAACTCGTTGCGCATAGGCATGTACCTGGAGCAGGTAAATGACGGCCAGCCGCTCTATGGCGTGACGCCGTTCCGCGGCGACGAAGCCGTGAAGGCCATCGGGCTGCAGGGGGTGAACCCGAAGGGGTACAGCGCCGAGGGATTTCCGCGCATGAACATTTCCGGCTATCCGGATCTGCGCACCCAGGCGGGCGGACTGGTGCAGGACGACCGCAACTGGGGCTACGCGGATACGGTGACGTGGAACAAGGGCCGCCACGTGGTGAAGTTCGGCGGCGAGTTCAAACCACAGCGGCGCTTCCAGGGCAATATTCCGGAAGGCACTTACGGTACCTTCACCTTCGATGGATCGATCACCGGCTATGGGTACGCGGATATGCTGCTGGGCATTCCGGAGTCGAGCACGCGCCTGGATCCGTTGACCAACCGCATGCGCCGGGACAACGAACTCGGCCTGTTCGTCACCGACTCGTTCAAGATGACCAGCCGCCTGACTCTGGATATGGGCCTGCGCTGGGACCGCTTCGGATCGCCCTATTACGAAGACGGCCTGATACTGAACTGGGACCCGGCCACCGGCAACGTGATTGTGCCGGCGGACGCGCGCAACCGGATCAGCCCGCTGTACCCGAAGAACATCAATATCGTAACGGGCGATGTGGCGCCGCAACCCCGGAACACGAACTTCGTGCCCAGGATCGGGGCGGCCTACCGCGTGCGGGAGAACATGGTGGTGCGCGGCGGCTACGGGATCTTCTCGGAGACGCTGGGGCGCTATGCGCTGGTTCAGGGCGGTGGGCCCTTCCAGATCAGCGAGACGTACCAGAACGTGATCACCAACGGGCAGCCGCTGTTCCAGTTTCCGAATCCCTTTCCGGCTTCGCTGGCGGCCGCCAACATCCCCTCCCAGAGCGTCACGGGGTATCCACGCGGCGTGGATAACGGCAAGATCCACCAGTGGAACCTGACGGTGGAGCGGCAATGGAAAGACATCGGTTTCTCGCTGGCCTACGTGGGCTCGCACAACTACGGCATGAATTACAGCATCGGCGTCAACAAGCCGCAGCCGAGCCTGACCCCGTTCACCGCGGCCCGGCGGCCGTGGCCGCAGTTCGTTGGAGCCAGCTACTGGCGCAATAACGGGGAAGCGAAGTACAACGCCTTCGTGTTCCAGGCCAAGCGCAAAGTGGGCTCACTGACCTTCGACGGGCACTGGACCTGGGCCTCCAACTACAACAACACGCTGAACCGGGAAGACCCGTACGCGCCGCTGTATTGGAACCGCGACCCGTACACGCCGCGTCACCGCGTGGTGCTGAACGCGGTGTGGGAGCTTCCCGTGGGCAAGGGTCGGCACTTCCTGAGCACGGCCCCGGCGGTACTGAACGGCGTGCTTGGAGGATGGCAGGTGTATTGGATCGGGTTCTTCGAAACCGGGCACTTTTTCACACCCAGCTACTCGGGTTCAGACCCGTCGAACACGAATACGCGCGGCGGCCTGCCGGACCGTGTGTGCAACGGGAATCTGCCTTCGGGCCAGCGCAGCGTCAACCGGTGGTTCGACGCAAGCTGCTTCGCGGTGCCTCCCGCAGGGCGCTTCGGCAACGCGGGAGTGAACATCCTGGAAGGGCCGGGATACAACATGCAGGACATCTCCGTCGCCAAGACGTTCCCCATTACCGAGCGCTGGCGGTTCACCTTCACCACGGCATTTTCCAACGCGTTCAATCATCCGAACTTCACCCCTCCGGCGGCCAACATTTCGGCTCCGGGATCGGTGGGGGTGGTGAGCGGGCTGGTGGAGG
>JAMCRM010000291.1 GCA_023380575.1 Acidobacteriota bacterium
GGCGGGGAGGAGGGTGGGATCGCGGCGGCCTTCGATGGAGATGGTCCAGGACCCCTTGCCATCGGCCGGTACGGTCTTGGCAAAGGTATAGGAATAGGTGCCGTCCCCGGCGGCGGTGGCTTTGCGGGCGTCCTCGGAGACGTACGTGGCGTAGTCCGTGTTCGGGCCGGAGAGGATCAGGTTCAACCGCGCCATGCCGGAAGCCGCAATGGGCGCTCCAGACTTATCTTTGAGCGAAAAGGTGACCGTGGGAGACTTGCCGGGGGCTCCATCCACCTTCAGGATCTGGAACACCACGCCCTTCAGCGACGAGGAGAACTTCGGAATCAGGTGCGCCCCGGTGATGGAGGCATCGAAATCCAACTCGCCTTTGATGATGTGGCAGTTCGTGCACTGGTTGTCGCTCAATTGGGGCAGATCGAGGTGATTCTTGCCGGTGTTGAAATCCACGTTGTCGTGGCAGGCGCCGCAGGCCGTGCGGTTGGCTTTGTACACGTTGTCCGCCTGGGTAGCGCCCGGCTCATGGCATGCGGCGCAGTTGCGCGGGTCGGCCGGGAAGACGATCTTCGAGTAGTCGTTCACGGACTGGCCGTGGCCGATGATCTGGTACGGCTTGCCGGCGATCACGCTGGGCAGCGCGCTGCCCATGTGTATTTTGTGGGTCATCACCACCATGTCCACGCTGTTGCCCGTATCGGGATCGACGCTCTGGGGCTGGTGGCACAAAACGCAGAGCTCCATGGAGCGCCGCGGCCCGCCGTGGAAGGCCATCTGGTCGTGGCACTTGTTGCAGGAAGCCGTGCGCACCACGTCGCGCACCACGGTGACTGCGGAGCCGTTGGGCACGAAGTTGTACACCGCATCGGCATAGTTCGTGCCCATATCGAACTCTCTCAGGTCACGCGACCCGTAAGCGCCGATGGTGTGCGTCACGCTGGTGTCAAAGCCCTGGGGCGCGCGGGTCTTGAATGTATAGGTATACTCGCCATCTGCGGTCTTGGCGAAAACACCGCCGGAATCCGTGCTCGCCTGCACGGCGGTCGCGCCGGTGATGGGGCTCGTCTGCGGCCGGACCGTGTACGCCGTATACTGCGTGGCGCCTTTCGGAATGTAGGCGGCAATGAAACTTACCGACACCGGACCGGGTGTGGTCACGCCCTGGCGGTCCAGCGGTTGGCCTTTTGGATCTGTCAGGCGGAAGCTCGCCTTAATTGTGCCATCGGCAGCGATTTCAGCGCCGAACACGTTGATGACCAATCCGGGGCGAACGAAATTCGCCAACGCCGGGTTGGCGTAATATGCCTTGTCGTGCACCGTCAGCGGTTTGCCCGGGGAGCCGAGCAGCACGGCGGACGCCACCAGACCGGCGGCGCCCAGCATGGGAAAGATTATCCCCTTACGGCCGAAGCCCATACAGGTATTACCTCGATAATGTTCATTTCCAGACAAAATGTTCTGATGGTCCGTTATAACTCGTTTTCAGGCAATAGTCGAGTTTTTGGTGTTATTCTCCTTAATTTTTCGGACGGGCCGTCTCGGGCAGCGCGCGTGCTACCATAGCGGCGCATGACCGCCTACGACAGCGTGCGCTATCCCACCTACGCCAAACCTCAAACACATCCCGGAAGGCTGGCCACCATGGCCATTTTGTTCGGAATGGAACCGGCGCCGGTCCAGCGGTGCCGCGTCCTGGAACTGGGGTGCGGAACAGGCGACAACCTCATCCCCATGGCCTTCGGAATGCCGGAGAGCCGCTTTGTGGGCGTGGACCTGGCGGAGGGGCCGATTGCGGACGGATGCCGCCGCATTCGGGAACTCGGGCTGGCCAACATCCGCCTGGAAGCCATGGACCTGATGGAGGTGGGCCCGGAGTTCGGCGAGTTCGACTACATCATCGCGCACGGCGTTTTTTCGTGGGTGCCCGTTCCGGCCCGGGAGAAGATCCTGGCCATCTGCCGGACCAACCTGGCGCCCAATGGCGTCGCATACGTCAGCTACAACGCCTACCCGGGCTGCTATGCGCGGCGGACGCTCTGGGAACTTCTCCGCTATCACACCGGCGGCATCGCGGACCCCTCCGGACGCGTGGAACAGGCACGCGCGCTGGCCGGCCTGATCGCCAGGGAACAGCCCGAAACGCCCCTGGGCATCGAGTGCGCCACCCTGCTCGAGCGCGAGCCCGGGGCCACCTACCACGACGATCTGGCGGAGATCAATGAGCCATTCTACTTCCTGGATTTCGTGGACCAGGCGCGCCGGCATGGACTGCAATATCTCTCCGAGGCTGTTTATACCTCCATGCAGGATGGCGTGCTGCCGGCGGGGATCCGCAACACCCTGCAACCCTTGCAAGCCGACCCTCTCCGCCGGGAGCAATACCTGGACTATGTGAAGCTGCGGCGCTTTCGTCAGACCCTGCTCTGCCGCGAAGAGCTGAAGCTGGACCGGGAAATCAAAGCGGAGCGTGTATGGACGCTGTATGCCTCATCGCAGGCCCGGCCGGTTCCCCTGGCCGATAACGTCGTGGAATTCAAAGGAGAAAAAGGCGCCACCGCCAAGACTTCGCACCCGCTGGCCAAGGCAGCCCTTTCCTATCTGGGCCGGACCTGGCCGGTTCGCGCCGGTTTTCTCGAGCTCTTACTGGCGGCACGCAAGGCTGCGGGAAGCAAGGCCGAGGAGACCGAAGATGCCAGGCAGCTCAGCGATATCCTGCT
>JAMCRM010000292.1 GCA_023380575.1 Acidobacteriota bacterium
GCCCCCCCGGCGCTCCCATTGAAATGTCCATTGACTGGCCGATTCTGCTGCACGGGCAGCATCCGCTGTCGTTGCACATCATGGGGCGCGTGGTGCGTACCATGGGAGGGCAAGCCGCGGTTAAGACCACCTGGCACGAGTTCGTCCGCCTGGACCAGCCGGAGGAATTCACCATCGAATCCGCCCGCGAGAACATGGAAGACGCCGTCATGGTCATTTAGCTGTTTGTTTGGAGGCTGCAACCCCCGCAAGCGCCGCCCGGACGGTCCCGCCGCCCGGGCGATCCGCCGTATCTACAGACGAATCCACACCAGATAAGCGAGCGTGCCGGCCGCGATGGAAACGGCACGCGGCAGCCGCATGGCCTTTTCGCTCTTCACGTCCAACTCCTCCCGGCGCAGGTAGGGGGCCCGCAACCGGACCAGCTCTCCCATCAAGAACGCCACATTCCAAAGCGTTTTGCGCACCCGTCCCTTAGCCGTCATGAGCAGTAGGGCGAGCACTCCGCCGGCCAGCGCCACCAGGATGAAGATGATCATAAACCGCTCCACGCCCACCAGCGCGCCGATGGCGGCGAAGAGTTTGACGTCTCCGGCCCCCAGTGCGTGAATGAGGTAGAACAGCAGGTTCAACCCGAATGCCACCACCAGCCCGAGGGCGGCCAGGCGCAGCCCCACCAGTCCTGAAAGCCAGCTATGGAGGCCAAACCCCAGCACGATTCCGGCGAGATTGAGCCAGTTCGGAATGCGGCGAAAGCGCAGGTCGTAGACGGCCGCCACGAGGACCAGCCCGGCTAAAACAGCCTGGATGGCCAGGGGAACGGGATTCATCTCCACTAAGGATACAGGAGTCCGAACCGGCTGGGGCTGCCGTCCGGGAACTTTCCCCGCCCCCGCGGTGTCTACTTATTGCGCGGCGATTATTTTCCTGATAGTTTTGAGTCAGGTTATAGAGGCTCCCGTGGCCGCTTCCACTTTTGATTTAAATACGGAACGGGCCGTAGACTCCGAACCACTGTCCGCCGAACTTGAGCTGATTCAAGCCCTGCGTACAGGTTCGGAAGAGGCCTATGAAACGTTGTTGCAGCGTTTCCAGCAGCCCGCTTACAATCTCGCGCTCCGGCTGTTGAACGATGCTTCCGATGCCGCCGACGTAGTGCAGGAGGTTTTTCTCAAGGTTTTCCGAAGTGTGGACAGTTTCCGGGGCCAGAGCAGTCTGAAGACCTGGATCTATCGCATCACGGTCAACGAGGCGCATAATCAGCGCCGCTGGTTTTCCCGGCATCGCCGCCGGGAAGTGGGGCTGGAGGAAGAACCCGAAGAGTCGCGCAGCATGGCCGATATTCTCCCGGACGCCGGCCGCTCCCCCTTCGATTACACTTTCGACCAGGAAAGACACAAGTTGATCGAGGCTGCGCTGGAGCGGATTAACCCATCCTTCCGGGAAGCCGTGGTGCTCCGGGATATCGCGGACCTCAGCTATGAGGAGATCGGGGAGGTCCTGCAGCTTTCCCTGGGTACGGTCAAGTCACGAATCCTGCGCGGGCGCGAAGCGCTGCGGCAGGAATTGGAGGGCCGGCTGGAACCGCAGCCGGCGCTGGGTCTGATGCCCAAGACGGCCGAGTGATTGTATGAGCTGCCAAACCGTGCAAAAGTCCATTTCCGCTTACCTCGATGGGACACTGGCGGGAGAGGACCGGAACTTTGTTATGCGGCACTTGGCGCGCTGCCGCGAATGCGAGGCGCGATGGGAGGGCGTGCGGCACGTTCATACGCTGCTACGCGACCTGCCCGTGGCGGCTCCGCCGCCCGAGTTGGCCAGCCGCCTGAAAGTGGTGGCCTCGCATGAACGCGCGCGCAGGCTCGCCCGCATCAATTTCGTGACTCGGGTTCGCACCTCTTACCAGACTCTCAAGCTCTTTACGGACAACCTGATGCGCCCCCTGGCGCTGCCTGCCGCGGGCGGTGTGGTTTCGGCCATGTTGCTATTCGGCATGCTCATGCCCACGCTGCTGTTCCAGTTCAATTTCCATAACGACGTCCCTACGCCCCTGAGCTACACCCAGGCCAGCCTCAGGGAGATGGCGCCGTTCACCTTCAGCGACGACGATGAGATTCTGGTGGAGGTGACCGTGAACGAGAGGGGCGAGATTACGGACTACGATTTCCCGGGGGGCCGGGGGGACCGGAAACTGGATAGCGGCATCGCCAATATCCTTCTGTTTTCCCGTTTCAATCCGGTAACCCTTTTCGGCCAGCCCACTTCCGGCAAACTGCTGATTTCCTTCCAGCGCAGCCATTTCGTGGTGAGAGGCTAAGCGGCCCCGCGTGGCGCGCCAAAAGCTCGGACAGCACTTC
Organism: Acidobacteriota bacterium; assembly: GCA_023380575.1. The sequence continues at coordinate 2,358 of JAMCRM010000292.1, forward strand.
CTGTTTCAGGAGAAGATACTGGAACGCATCGCGCTGGCCGCGTGCGGTTCCCACGAACCCCTGGTGGTCGAGATCGGGCCGGGGCGGGGCGCCTTGACCCGGCACCTGCTCCAGTGCGCGGACCGCGTCATCGCTATTGAGGTCGATGCGGAACTGGTGGCCTCTCTGCGCGAGACTTTCGCGGCCGAACCGCGCCTGGAAATCCTCCACGCCGACGTGCTCGAAAGCGGACTGGACCGCTGGGGGCCCGCGGTGGTGGCGGGCAATCTGCCCTACTACATCTCCTCGCCGATTCTGGAAAGAGTGGCCGCCGCCCGCCGGGCGGTGCGGCGCGCCGTCTTCCTGCTGCAGAAGGAAGTGGCGGAGCGCATCGCCGCGCCCCCTTCCACCCGCGATTACGGCTATCTCACCGTGTCGCTGCGGCTGTTCTACGACGTCGAGACGCTGTTTCCGGTAAAACCCGGCGCCTTCCGGCCGCCGCCCCGGGTGGATTCCGCGGTAGTCCGGCTGGAGCCGCAGGACCGGCTGGAGGCTCTGGGCCTCCCCGACCCGGCTGCCTTCCTCGAATTCGTGGGGCGATGTTTCCGGCAAAAACGCAAGACCCTCCGCAACAACTTGGCCCCATGGTTCGGCCGCGAACGGCTGGACGCCATGCCGGAAGCCTCCGCGCGCGCCGAACAATTATCAGTGGAACAGTTCGCCGCGCTTTACCTCCATCTGGTAGGATGAGCCCGGAGGAGATGCAATCCATGACCGCCCAGGAAGCACAAAGTCTCTTGCAGTTGTACACCGGCATGCTGGAACGGGAGTCGCCGGCCACCCGCCGGGTACTGGCTGCGGTTCCCGAATCACAACTGGATTTCAAGCTTGGAGAAAAAGGCCGCACCGCCCGGGAATTGATGTGGCACATCATCGAGAGCGAGTCCTGGTTCGGGGAAGCTGTGATTCGCGGAGATTTCGATCAACAGCCGGACCCGGCACAGACGCCGGCGACCGTGGCGGGCATGCTGGCCTGGTACGATCAGCACGTTCCGGCACTGCTCGAAAAGGTGAAGGCCCTGCCGCCGGACCACATGGCGAAAACCGCGAATTTCTTCGGGGCGATGACCGCTCCGCTGGTTCACTTCCTGCATTTTTGGAACGTCCACACGATTCACCACCGGGGGCAGTTGAGCACCTACATTCGCGCGGTAAACGGTCACGTACCCGACATCTACGGCGGCAGCGCGGACGAACCGTTCCAGATGCCCGCCTCGGCGTAGCCGTTTTGTGGAGCGGCCTGGCAGTGCCGGGCCGCACGCGAAACTCAACGGCCGAGGAATTTCAGGGTCCCGGTCAGTTTGACACGCCGTCCCACGGTTTCTGAGCAGCGCATTTCACCGGTCAGGTTTTGGCCCTGCTGCTCCAGGCTGATGCTGTCGCAGCCGAACTGTTGCTGTTGCTGCTGCATCTTTTGGATGTTGGCAGGATCAGCCATGCGGGCGAGGTTCGCCTGCATTTGCCCCTGCATCTTTTGGAGGTCTTTCATGAGCCGTTCACGTTGCTCGGAAGACAGGCTGGGATCGGTCATTTTTTGCATCAACGCGGCGAATTCCTGCATGCCCCCCTGCGCCTGGGCGCTCTGCTGGCTGACCGTGAAGCGATAGTTGGACCTGTCATAAAGATTGAAGTACAGGCTGGCGCCGCGCTTCTCGAAGGGGCTGGCTTCGTTGGCCCGATAAAAGGCCATTTCGTAGCTGTCTTCACCCGAGGACTGGCCGCCGCAGACCTTGTTCGCGGGCGAACGGGCCACAATCTTCCAGCCATTTTCGGCGTTCATGGTCCATTCGTATTTGCCGCCCACTCTGGCGGCGCGGTCCGTGCGCGCGGTAAGCCCGGTTACCGGCGTGATCGCCGTTACCGCGGCAGTCTCCGGCCCAATGCCGGGGGCGGCTTTTAAAGTGGCGTGGTATTCGTTTCCCGACAGGGTCTCTTTGACCACCTCCAGGTTGTCGTTCTCGAAAACGAACTGCGTCCCGGGCGCGAACTTGCCTCTCACCACGGCGTCTCCCACAGAACCCGGCAGCAGGCATCCGGTGGAAGCCATGCTGATCTCGGGAGTGAAATATCTGGCTTTGGCGGCGTCCCTGGTCAATCCCAACTTCTGCAATTCCTGCCGGCAAGCCGCCCGGATAGCGTCTTCCTTCTGCCTGTAGCGGGACAGCGCCGCGCGGCAGAGCCCCAGGCCCACCAGACCCAGGGCTACAATCCAAATCAACCGTCTGTGCGATATCGGCATTTTCCGGTTCTCCTTGTACTCAACATGCCCAGCAGCAGCCAGAACAACCCCCATTCCGCGGGGCGATGAAACGGGAAATCCACGCAGGCGATGGCTAGTAAAGCAGCTACGCCTCCCCAGGCGCCCCCGTCGTCCCCGCCGCCACGCCATGCCCGGCAGAGAATCCAGCCGACGAGAATTCCAAGGGCAACCAGGCCGATTAACCCTAAATCGACCCAAAACTCCAAAAAGTCATTATGCGCATGATCG
>JAMCRM010000293.1:0-294 GCA_023380575.1 Acidobacteriota bacterium
AGACGGCGGTTTCGTTGTCGATGCCGGAGACTTTACCAACCACGGTTTTCTGACCTTCTTTGAAGTCCCCGGCAGTGTTGAAACCAAGATCCATGTAGCTCGTCGAGTTGGCACCAGACGCATACGGCATCCTGAAGCGGATGTTCATCCGATCGAACCGAACGTATCGACCGGAGTCTCGCCGGCTTACTGCTTCGGGACGAATTCGGATCTGCCCGATCACAGGAAGACCACCGCCGGGAAGCCGTAACGACTGCTCCGTGTCTTTGCCCTCCTGCAGACGTAGCGGCTCGA
>JAMCRM010000293.1:304-2546 GCA_023380575.1 Acidobacteriota bacterium
GTACTGCGTTGCCGCACGAAGCTGCTTCGCCACCGGTTCCAGATCCGGCGGCAGGGGGCGCTCGTTCGGCTGCGGCTTGGTGGAACAGCGCAGGAATGCCAGCGTCATTTCGATGTTGCGGCCAATGGCCGCTTCGCTTCCCGGCTGATCGAGTTGTTCCACCACGTGGCGCATTTGAGCCACTACGTCCTTCGGAGCGTATACCAGGATGGTGCGCAGCTTGTTATCGGCGGTGTACCTGACGTTGAAGACGCCTAGCATCTTGGCGAGCCGGTCGAACGAATCGCCGCTCAGGGTTTTGACCGGGATGATGGCGGCCTCCATGGAACCGGAGGGCTTTTCCTTTTCCTGGCCGAAAAGAACGCTGGCGGCCAGCAGCACAATCATAAGACGCATATAATCTCTCCTTAATCACCAACCAGCAGGATCCCCCCATCCGGATCCGGGGTTTCCATCCGCTGCGAGCAAGCCGAGTCTCACCCCCCAGATCCGCTTCGCCACGCGAAGCCGGACGCGCCGCAGCGAAGCCGCGGGAACCGGCTCATCGCGCATTTCGTGCAAGAGTTCGCGAATGTCATCTTCGGTCATCGTTCACTCCCGGTTCAGAATTTCGCGCAGCCGGGCGACGGCTTTCGAAACCTGGCTGCGCACGGTGCCCTCGGTAGAGCCCAGGATTTCCGCCACCTCGGCCGTGGATAAACCTTCGATCTCGCGCAGCACCACCGCCGCGCGTTCCCGGGAAGGCAGCATCGCCAGCGCCCGCACGAGGCGCTGCTTCTGCTGCTCCCGAATGGCCGCGGATTCCGCCGAAGCCGCCGGGCTCGGCACTTCGGTCAGTTCGTCTTCCGGATGCAACGCCCGGGCGCGGTCCAGGCACAGGTTGACCGTAACGCGGTAAAGCCACCCGCCCAGCGCCGCGTCGTTCGGAAAGACTGACCCGTGCCGGTGCAGCCGCACAAAGACTTCCTGCGCCACGTCTTCGGCGTCAGCCCAGTTCCCCAGGATGCGATAGGCGGTACGGAGCACCTGGACCTGCCGTTCGCGAAAGACCTCGTTGAACGGATCGCTTATCTCCCGCGGGATCTCCAACATGACCGCAGCGTCCAGCATACTCTGTACATAGAACGTAGCGGACGCCGCGTGCGTTGACTGGAATCCGGAAAATTTTAGCGGCGGCGCAGCATTTCCCGCGCGGCGTTATAGCCGGGGGCTCCCATCACCCCTCCGCCGGGATGCGCGCCGGAGCCGCACAGGTAGAGACCGCGCACGGGTGTCCGGTAGCGCGCCCAGCCCGATACGGGGCGCAGCGAGAACATCTGGTCCAGGCTCATTTCGCCGTGGAAAATGTTGCCGCCGGTGATGCCGTAGGTGCGCTCCAGGTCCAGCGGGGTCAGGACCTGCCGCTCCAGGATCAGGGAGCGGATATTGGGCGCGTACTCCTCGATGAGCCCGATCACCCGGTCGGCGAACGGCTCCCGCAGTTCGTCCCAGGTGCTTTCGCGCAGGGTATAGGGAGCGTATTGCAGGAAGATCCCCATGATATGGTGGCCGGGCGGGGCCAGGCTGGGGTCGTACATGGTGGGGATGGTCATCTCCAGCAGAGGCCGCTCGGAGGGCCGGCCGTACTTGGCGTCATCCCAGGCGCGCTCCACGTACTCGATGCTGGGGCAGATGTGCATGGTGGCACGGTGCTGCGGCGCGGGAGCGCCGGGCAGGGCGCGAAACTCCGGCAGGCCGCCCAGGGCCAGGTTGATCTTGGCGGACGTACCTTCAATGCGGAAGCGCCGTATGGCCGCCACGAAATCATCGGGCAGGTCACGGGCATCCAGCAGGTGCAGGAACGTCAGCTTGGGATCCAGGTTGGAAGCGACCATGCGGGCGGAGATCTCCTCGCCGTCCCGCAGCGCCACCCCGCGCGCCTCGCCGTCGCGCACCAGGATGCGCGCCACCTCTGCCCCGGTGCGGATCTCGGCGCCATGGCTGCGCGCCGAAGCCGCGATGGCTTCCGACACCATCCCCATGCCGCCGCGCACGAAGCCCCACAGCCCGCGATGTCCCGCCACCCCGCCCATTACATGGTGGAGCAGAATGTAGGCCGTGCCCGGCGAGCGCGGCCCGCCGTTGGCACCGATCACGCCATCCGTGGCCAGGGTGACTTTTACTTCCGGCGACTCGAACCACTCATCCAGGAACTCCGCCACACTCTGGGTGAAGATCTTGAACAGGGCTACCGAGTCCTGCC
>JAMCRM010000294.1 GCA_023380575.1 Acidobacteriota bacterium
TCGCCGGCTTGGGGGCGGGCGCCGCCGCCGGCGTTACCGGCCTGGCGGGTTTCGCGGCGGGGGCCGCGCTGGTGGCCGCGGGCGCGTTCTTATCGTAGAGGTCGATGACCTCCTTGGTGATGTCGATGCCATCCGCGGCGAAGACCACCGGGACCTGCGGGTTGCTCACGTCGATGATCAGGGTGTAGCGGTTGTCGCGCGCGTACTTATTGATCACCGCCATCATCTTGCTGCCGAGATTCTGCATGATCTTGCTTTCGGCCTGCTCGACTTCGGACTGGGCGTCCTCGGTGTCGCGGTTGAGCGACTTGGTCTTCTCGTCGATCTGCCGCATCAGCTTGTTCTTGGCGTCCTCGCTGAGCGTGGCGCTGCCTTTGCGAAGCTGGTCCTGGAGGCCGGCGATTTCGCCCTGCCGCTTCTCGAAGTCGGCCTTCTTCGGGCCGAAGCGTGTCTGCAGATCCTGCATCGCCTTCTGACCGTCCTTTGTGCTGACGATCGCGTTCTGGATGTGCACGATCCCCACTTTGCTCGAGGCAGAGGTCTGGGCGGGGGCCAAGGCGGCAGCGGCGGCCAGGGCCGGGACAAGGTAAATACTCTTGGTCAAGCTATACTCCTTCTCGTAATCCTAAACTGATTCGGGACGCATCAGAAAGTCCGTCCGATGGTAAAGCGGAATGTTTTGCGCTGTTCGAAAAACGGATATGCCTGTCCGAACGAGGCGACGGCATTGAGAAACGTCGTCTGGTTGGGGAACATGGCCCGGTCCACCACGATGGGCGGTTGCAGGAACTCGCGCACAATCAGCGGGTTATATGCCCAGTAGAGGCGGAAAGGTGCGTTGACCACGGGCAGCATCACCTGCAGTTCGACGCCGCTGGACATGCGCGGCTTCTGGGTGCCCGGGGCAATCACGGGACGTCCGTTGAAACCGGCCTGCGGGAACAGTCCGTTCAACTCTCCGACGCGGCCTTCGTTCATCTTGAGCTGGTTGGTCAGCAGGATCTTGTTGATGCCGAAATCGGTGAAGAGCGCCAGGTTCACGGGCCCCGCGATGGGAATGCGGTATTCGAAGTTGCCCACCAGTTGGGTGTCGCCGCCGGGGAAGATCATCTGGTACACGGGAATCTGCATGGTCACCGGAACAAGCTGCTCGACGCCATCCACCAGCACTTTTTGCTGGCGGGCGCTGCCGTCTTCATTGTAGACCTGCACGCTGGAATTGCTGGCCACGAACGCCACCGGGCTGATGCCCCAGATATCGAACCCGCGAATGTCCTGCTCGCCGCCGATGTAGCTGCGGGCGAAAGGCGGGGCCACCTTGCCTCCGTAGCCGGTAAGCAGCGACCCCATGAAGTGGAAGGCCAGAATGTGCTGCTTCTTCCACGGCGCCGGGCGGAAGTACTTGGCGTCGATCACCGGGCGGATGGTGTTGACGTTGCCGCCCATGAAGCTGCCGGCGAACTGGGTGGAAATGAACAGGCTGCGGCCGCCGGTGGGCGTGATGGGGTGGTTCACCGTGTTGTAGGAGTACGACGGGGTGACCGCGCTGGTCTTGATGCCGGTGAGGGAGTTGGGGCCGCCGATGCCCTGGAAATTGATGTACTCAAAATAATTCCGGGCCGCCGTGCTGCTCTGGTCCACCACGATATTGGAATTGTCGTAGCCGTAAGTGATGCCCACGCGGGCAAAGCTGCGCTTGAGCTGATAGCTGGAGGAAACCGAAAAGCCCTTCCCGTTCTGCACGTAGTTGAGCAGGTTTTCCTTGCCCAGCGCGTTGAACAGCGGGAGGTAGTTCTGCCCGGTGAGGATGGAGACTTCGCGGCCCTGGTCGTAATTGAAGCGGGTCATGTGGACTTCGAAGCCCATCTGGATGGGGCGGTCCAGGAAATAGGGCTCGGTGAAGGCGAACTGCACGCTGCGCAGGCGCGTGCCGAGCTGCGAATCGATGGAGAGGGTTTCGCCGAGGCCCAGGAAGTTGTTGGTGGAGTAGTTGAACCCCATGAAGCTGCCCGCGATGCCGCTGACGCCGCCGTTCAGGCCCACCGAGTTCTTGCCGCGCTCCTTCACCTTCAGGGTGATATCCACCGTGTTGGTCTGGGTGTTGCGCTTGATGTCGGCGGCTTCGTTCTCCTTGAGCTGCTCGAAATACCCGAGCTGGTTCAGGCGCAGGATGCTCAACTCCCAGAGGCGCGTATTGAACATGTCGCCCTCGTCGAGCAGCAGTTCGCGGCGGATCACTTTATCGCGCGTGGTGGTGTTGCCGGAGAAATCGATGCGGCGCACGAAGAACTGCTTGCCTTCATCGGCGGTGAGGGTCAGGTCGATCTTGTCGCTGTTGGGGATGATATCGAAGGAGGGCTCGGGGACGAAATCGATGTAGCCGAATTCGCCGTAGAGCTTGCGCATGTTCTCCAGGCCTTTGCGCAGCTTGGCGGTGGAGAAGATATCGCCTTCGCCCATCTGGAACAGGGGACGCATGAGGGTTTCCGGCGTGCGGAACAGCTTCACGCCGACGAAATTGATTTTGCTGAGGTGATACTGGCGCCCTTCTTCCACGGGGATGACGAGGTCGGTGCGCTTGCCGGGCCGGTTCATCCTGAACACCGGGATCTTGAAACCGTGGCCGCCGGTATCGCGCAGCGTGGCCTTGCTGTCCAGGACTTTGGCGGTGAAATAGCCGTGCTGCTGGTAGAAGTCCCGGATGCGGTCCTTATCCTCTTCCAGTTTGGAAGCGTCGTAGGTCTTGGAGAAAATGTTCTCCAGCACCATGGACCGCGGAATGCCGATGGGCCGGAGGTTCTTCATGGCGCGGATCACGGTGCGGTCGCCGAACACGTTGTTGCCCTCGATCTGAATGTTGCCGACTTTGACCTTGGGCCCTTCCTTGACGTTGAAGGTGATTTCGAGCGAGGAAGGCGGGAGTTGCCGGACATCCGGCTCCACGACGGCGAATTGGCGCCCCCGCTCGGCGAGAAATTCCTTCAGGGCGACGGTGGCGCGCTGCACCTTGTTCGGATCGTACTGGGACTCGACCGAGAGCCCCACCTTGCGTTCCTTGAACCGGTCCAGAATCTCCGAAACCGTTACCGACTTGATGCCTTCATACTTGATGGAGCGGACCACGCGCCGCTCGGTGACCACGAAGCGTACGATCACGCCCGTGCGGCCGGGTTCGGTTTCCAGCCGGATATCGTCGAAGCGCCCGGTGTTCCAGAGGGCCATGAAATCGCGGCGCAGCGCGTCTTCGTTGAAGACGTCACCGCGCTTGGAGAAGATCAAAGCCCGCAAGGTGTCCTGGGGGACCCTGCGGGTGCCTCGGAATTCGATGGCTTCGATGGTGTTGGCGGCGGCTTCGGGCTTGGCGGCTTCGGGCTTGGCGCCTTCGGCCGGCTTGGGGGCTTCCATCTTGGGCTTCTGCGCGGGCGCGGGCTGCGGGGTTTCATCCGGAACGTTCTCGAAGGGGCTGGGCTGCTTTTGGGGAGCCGGCGCGGGCTTGGTCTGCGAGGGAGGCGGCGCCTGCGGCGCCGCGGGAGCCTGCGGCCACAACGGCATCACACCGGCCGCGCACAGACAAACCGCAAGACGACTCAGGCGGGAACGCCCGTGGGAACTCATTGAAACATACCTTTCCACTCTGCGCCTATTATGGCTACTAACGGCTACGTGACCTTCAGGAGAATCGTTTCACTCGGACTGCCAGATCGCAGAAGTACAGATAAAACATCATTTTACCGGATTGCTGCGGCCTCAACAACGAGCCCGCCCGGCCACAGGTGTGACCGGCGGGCACACGCCCCCGGCATGGCATCATGGAAGAGTGAACGTCTTCCTCGAGGGGCAACCCGGTTCTCCTTCCGCTGTCCGGCAGCGCATTGAAAATGTCCGCGACATCGCCATCATCGCGCACGTGGACCACGGCAAAACCACGCTAGTGGACGCCATGCTGCGGCAAAGCGGCATTTTCCGTTCCAATGAGACGGTCGTGGAACGCGTCCTGGACTCCAACGATCTGGAGCGGGAGCGCGGTATCACCATCCTCGCCAAGACCACCGGCGTGACCTACCACGGCACGAAGATCAACATCGTCGATACCCCGGGGCACAGCGACTTCGGCGGCGAGGTGGAACGCGCCCTCAAGCTGGTGGACGGGGTGATGCTGCTGGTCGATGCCAGCGAGGGCCCGCTGCCGCAGACCCGGTACGTGCTCATGAAGGCGCTCGAAGCGCGGCTGCCGCCGATCGTGGTCATCAACAAGATCGACCGGCCCGACGCGCGCATCCAGGAAGTGCTCAACGAGATCTACAGCCTGTTCATCGACCTCGACGCCACCGAAGATCAACTGGAGTTCCCCATCATCTATACAAATGCCCGGGCGGGCGTGGCCCGGCTCTCGCCCGATGGCGAGGGCGAAGACCTGCGGCCGCTGTTCGAGGCGATTCTCCAGCATTGTCCCCCGCCGGCGGGCGACCCCGAAGCCGTGCTGCAGTTGCTGGTGGCCAACCTCGATTACAGCGACTATCTCGGCCGCCTGGCCATCGGCCGCGTGTTCCAGGGCACCCTGCGCCTCGGCGACGAAGTGGGAATTTCGAAAATGGACGGCTCGCTCCACCGCACGCGCATCACCAAGCTGTATTCATTCGAGGGGCTGAAGCGCGTGGAGGAAACCGTGGGACAGCCCGGCGACGTGCTGGCCATCGCCGGCGTGGAGGGGATTACCATCGGCGATACCATCACCCACGCCGAAACCCCGGAGCCGCTGCCGCGGATTCAGATCGACGAACCCACCATCGCCATGACCTTCACGGTGAACACCTCGCCGTTCTCGGGACGGGAAGGCGCGTACGTCACCTCGCGCCACCTGCGCGACCGCCTGGACAAGGAACTGCTCACCAATGTTTCCATCCGCGTGGAAGAGGCTGGAGGCCCGGATACGTTCAAAGTGATGGGGCGCGGCGAGCTGCAACTGGCAATCCTGATTGAAATGATGCGGCGCGAAGGTTACGAGCTCATGGTGGGCAAGCCGGAGATCCTCACGCGCATGGTGAACGGGGCGGTGCACGAACCCATGGAACTGCTGGTGGTGGATTGCCCGGAGCAGTTCATCGGGGTGGTGATTGAAAAGCTCGGCGCGCGCAAGGGCAAAATCTCGAAGATGGTGAATCACGGCACGGGGCGGGTGCGCATCGAATTCGACGTGCCCTCGCGCGGGCTCATCGGGGTGCGCTCGGAGCTGCTCACCGATACCCGCGGCACCGCCGTGATGAACTCGCTGTTCCAGGGCTACGCCGCGTGGCAGGGCGACATCCCCATGCGGCCCACCGGGTCGCTGGTGGCGGACCGCCCGGGCAGGACCACGGCCTACGCCATCTTCAACCTGCAGGAGCGCGGCGAAATCTTCATCGCTCCCGGCACCGAGGTGTACGAGGGCATGATCATCGGCGAGAACGCGCGCGACGTGGACCTCAACGTCAACATCGTCAAGGAAAAGAAGCTCACCAATATGCGCGCCTCCACCGCCGATGAAGCCATCCGGCTGGTGCCGCCGCGCATCCTGAACCTGGAGCAGGCCATCGATTTTGTCCGCGAAGACGAATTCGTCGAGGTGACCCCGCAGAGCATCCGGCTGCGCAAGAAGGCGCTGCGCATGGTGGAACGCAGCTAGCGTCGGCGTTCATCCGTGTTCATCGGCCGCTGACCAACTCCCCCGGAACACCGGATTCCTGATGTATACTGCCATACAATCGGTAGTCTTAGGAGATCAGGAATGTTGCGAAGAGCTTTGCTGGTTGTGCTGGCCGCGTGCGGGGCATGGGCGCAGGATCCACGCGGGGCCATTAGCGGATCCTTGACGGATTCCTCCGGGGCGGCGATCCCCGCGGTGACGGTGCGCGCCACCAATGCCGAGACCGGCGTGGTCGCCTCGGCCGTGAGCAACGCGACAGGGAGTTATCAGATCCCGTTCCTTCCGCCCGGCATGTATCGCGTCACGGCGGAGCTGACCGGTTTCAAGCGGTTTTCGAGGGACAAGATTGAGGTCCGGGTCGGTGAGACCGTGGCCCTGCCTATCCGCATGGAGGTCGGCCAGATCACCGAGACCGTGGAGGTGACCGCTTCCACCCCGTTGCTCGACACCGCCAGCTCCTCGCTGGGCCAGGTGGTGGACCAGCGGCGCATTCTGGAACTGCCGCAGCGCGGCGGCACTCCCATGGAGCTGACCCTGCTGACGCCCGGCGTGGTGAACGCCACCGATATGCGCCTGCGCAAGGCCATGGCGCCCGAGGCCACCTCCCAGATTGCCACCGACGGCGCCGGAACCTATAACAACGAATTCCAGATCGACGGCATCAACAACATGGCTGCCGACCGCGGCCGGGGCTATGCGCGCATCGCCTACAGCCCGCCTTCCGCCGCCGTGCGCGAGTTCAAGATGCAGACCACCGCCTATGACGCCAGCGTGGGTCATACCATGGGCGCGGTGGTCAATGTCAGCACCGCCAGCGGCACGAACGACCTGCACGGGGAGGCGCACTACGTGCTGCGGCACAGCAAGCTGGACGCGCCCAACTTCTTCAACAACAAGTCGGGCACCGCGCTGGGCCTCTACCAGGACAACCGTTCCGGCGGGTCCGTGGGCGGGCCGCTGGTGCTGCCCAAGCTCTACAACGGCAAGAACCGCACGTTCTGGTTCTACGCCTTCGAGGACAACCGCTTCGGGGTCCCCAAGCAGTGGGTCACCACGGTGCCGACGGAGGCCGAAAGGCAGGGCGATCTTTCCGCCCTGCTGAGGCTCCCCAACGGGGCCAATTACCAGGTTTACGACCCCTTCAGCACCGTGGCCGCCGGCGGCGGGCGCTTCCGGCGCCAGCCGGTCCCGAACAACGTGATCCCCCGCAACCGCCTGGATACGGTCGGGCTGAACCTGGCGGCGCTGTATCCGCTGCCCAACCAGCGGGGAACCGTGGACGGCCGCAACAACCTTTTCCTCTCCAACAAAGCCATCCAGAAGACTTCCCAGCAACTGCTGCGCCTGGACCACGCCTTCAGTGAAAACCATCGCGCCTTCCTGCGGCTGCAATACGACTTCTGGAAAGAGAACAAGAACGACAACTTCGGCACCAACATCAACGGCCTGTTTTCCAATCGCCCCAACCGCGGGGTGGCGCTGGACGATGTGATCGTGCTCAACCCCTCGCTGGTCCTGAACCTGCGCTACGGCTTCACCAGCACGAAATGGTGGGAGTTCCGGCGCACGCGCGGCTACAATCTCGCCAGCCTGGGCTTTTCCCCGGCGCTGCTGGCCCTGACCAACAAGCGTTCTTCGCCGATCCCGCGCGTGAGGCCAGGCGCCTTCACGCCGCTCTCCAACTGGGAGAACGGCGACGGCGCGAATTCCAGCCTCGCCCACAGCTTCTCCGGCAGCTTCACCCGCCTGCAGGGCAGCCATTCCCTGCGGTTCGGCACCGAATTCCGCGTGGAGCGCAGCTTCAATGACCGGCACCCCACCAGCGTGGCGCCCGATTATTCCTTCGGCACGACGTATACGCGCGGCCCGCTGGATAATTCCCCCTCCGCCACCATCGGCCAGGACCTGGCGTCGATGCTCATGGGCATTCCCGACGGATCCATGGCGATCTCCGCCAGTTCCGCCCTGCAGAACCAGTTCTTCGGGCTGTATTTCCAGGACGATGTGAAGATCAGTTCCCGGCTCACCCTGAACCTCGGCATGCGCTGGGAGTATGAGAGCCCGCTGACGGAACGGTACAACCGGCTGGTGGCCACGTTCGATGCCACCACCGTGAACCCCATCGAGGCGCAGGCGCGCGCCAATTATGCCAGGAGCCCCATCCCGGAACTGGCCGCGGCGAATTTTCACGCGCCCGGCGGGCTGACCTGGGTGGGCCAGAACGGCAACGGCCGCAGCCCGTTCCTCGCCGAAAAGAGCAACTGGATGCCCCGCTTCGGCCTGGCCTGGCAGGTCAATTCCAACACCCTGGTGCGCGGCGGGTACGGCATCTTTTATTCGGTGAACGGCATCTATGCCACCGTCCCGATTCAGACCGGATTCACCCAGGCCACGCCGATCCAGGCCTCGCTCGATAGCGGCCTGACGTATATCGCCACCACCGGGAACCCGTTCCCCCGCGGGCTGCTCCAACCCGCGGGTCCAGCCGGCGGCCTCACCACCAACCTCGGCCAGGAACTTACCTTCCACAATCCCAACCGCAAGCGCGCCTATTCGCAGCGCTGGTCGCTCGGCGTGCAGCGCATGTTCCCCGGGTTGTTCGTGATGGACGCCTCCTACGTGGGCAGCCGGGTGACGCGGCTGAGCGTCAACCGCAACTATAATTCCACGCCGGAGCAATATCTGAGCCGCAGCCCGGTGCGCGACCAGCCGACCATCGATTACCTGAGCGCCACGTTCCCCAGCCCGTTCTACGGCGTGGATCCGATTTACGGCCGGAACATGTCGCGCGGCGGATTGCTGCGCCCGTTTCCGCAGTTCGGCTCCATCAGCAGCCCCGACCCGGCGGGCTACTCGTGGTATCACTCGCTCCAGGTGCGCGCCGAAAAACGTTTCTCGCACGGCTATACGGTGCAGTTGGCCTACACGTTTTCCAAGCTGATGGAAGCCACCGAATTCCTGAACGCGACCGACCGGATGCCCTATGAAACCATCTCGGGGCTGGACCGGCCGCACCGGCTGGCGGCCAGCGGCATCTGGGAACTGCCATTCGGGCGCGCGCGCCGCATCGGCGCGTCCTGGCCTCGGGTGGTCGATTCGGTGCTGGGCGGCTGGCAGCTCGGCGCCGTGGTTTCGCGGCAGAGCGGGGCGCCCCTGGGCTTTGGCAACGCGCTGTTCCTGGGCGACATCAAGAACATCGCGCTGCCCTCGGACCGGAAGGACGTGGACCGCTGGTTCAACGTAAACGCGGGCTTCAACCGCAATTCGCGCGAGCAGCTCGCCAGTAACATCCGCACCTTCCCGCTGCGCTTCAGCGGCGTGCGCGGCGATAACCAGCGAAGCTGGGATTTCTCCATCGTGAAGAGGTTTCCGCTGCGCGGCGAGCGGGTCAGGCTGCAGTTCCGCGCCGACGTCTACAACGCCTGGAACCAGACCAATTTTTCAAACCCGAACACCAGTCCGACCAACAGCGCCTTCGGCCGCATCACCGGCACCGCGGGCGACGCGCGCAACTGGCAGCTCGGCTTGAAACTCGCCTTTTAGCGCGGGCCCGCGGCGCCCGCGCGCATTGAAGACCGCCGCTGGCTACACGGTAGCAGCGTCTATGATACAGGCGATCGCCCCGCGTTGGCGCCGCGGGTATATACTGGTATCCAAAACAGCTTCAGGTGTAAACGGATATCAATGCGCTTCTCTGTAATTCTGGCGGCGGCGTTTCTCGCTTCGCTGGCCGCCCCGGTCACGTTCGCCCAGGACGCTCGCGGCAGAATCCTGGGCCGGGTGATGGACTCCTCCTCGGCTGTCATTCCCGGCGCCGAACTCGTCGCCACCCATCTCGAGATGAACACCCACGTCACTGCCCGGAGCAATGAGGCGGGTAACTACGAACTTCCTTTTCTGCTGCCCGGAACCTATCGGGTCGAAGTGAAGGCGCAGGGATTCAAGCTGTACACGCGCCAGCCGATCGAGGTCCGGGTGGGCGATTCCATCACGCTGGACGTCACCATGGAACTCGGCGACATCACCCAGACGGTGAGTGTCACGGCTGAAGTCCCCTTGCTGGAATCGGCCAGCGCGAGCATCTCCTCCACGGTGGACCAC
>JAMCRM010000295.1 GCA_023380575.1 Acidobacteriota bacterium
GCCCTCGCGGGGCTTGCCACCCACGCGCCGGGTGGGGGAATCCGAGCTCACCAGTTCGGGATGTTGTGACTCCAGTTGCTGTAGCCGCCGCATCAGCGCGTCGTATTCGGCGTCGCTGACCTCGGGTTGGTCGAGAACGTAGTAGAGGTATTCGTGACGGCGCAGTTGTTCCCGCAGGGTTTCGACCTCGGCCGCAACGTGGTTGGACATGTCTTCATATAATTTAACGAGGAACAAGGGAGATCGGTTATCGGGTATCGACGGATCGCAATCGTGTATAACCCGCGGGCGGGCAAACTGGGTCGAAACGGACAAAGGGAACTGGAGCGCGCAGCGCGCGTGCTGGGCGCCGCCGTTCTGATTCCCACGAACGGGCCGGGAACCGCGGGGCCGCTGGCGCGCGAGGCCATTCATGCGGGCGCGGAACTGGTGCTGGCCGCGGGCGGCGACGGCACCATCAACGAGACTGCCGAAGCCCTCGTCGGCAGCCCTGTGCCGCTTGGCATTCTGCCGGCGGGAACCGCCAACGTGCTGGCCTGCGAACTGGGGATGCGCGGCGGGATCGCCGCCGCGGCTTCCGGGTTGGCCGCGATGGAACCCTGCCGTATCGCGGTGGGGCGGCTGTCCTCGTCGGCGGGCACGCGCCATTTCCTGCTCATGGCCGGCGCCGGACTGGACGCGCGGATCGTGTACCGGGTAAACGGACCGCTCAAGGCGCACACCGGCAAGCTGGCTTATTGGCTGGCGGGCTTTGAGTCGGCCCTACGGCCGCTGGCCGAGTTTCAAGTGGAAACGGAGCAGGGCGCTCGCACCTGCTCGTACGCCCTGGTGAGCCGGGTGCGGAATTACGGCGGCACCTTTGAGATTGCGCGCGCCACGCACCTGTTCGAGGACCGCTTCGAAGTAGTGCTGTTTGAAGGCCGCAACTCCCTGCGCTATCTGGTCTACCTGGCCGGGGTCGCGCTGAGGCGCGCCGCGGGTTTGCCGGGGGTGACCGTGCTGCGGGCGCGCAAAGTATTGTTTTCCTGCCCCGGGGACCGGCGCGTGCACGTGCAGGTGGACGGCGAATACGCCGGGCGCCTGCCCGCCTCCGCCGAAATCGTGCCGGATGCGCTGACCCTGCTGGTGCCGCGCGCCTACCGCGCGCGATTTGTGTGAATCCGGCAGGATGCAGGCTGCCGGCGGTACGAATCGCCGGCATTCGGTTCCCAATTCCTGCGGCGCGCATGATTATAATTCAGTAGGAGCTGAAATCGATGAATCTGCGTCCTCTACACGATCGCGTACTGGTACAGCGCCTGGAAGAGCAGGAGGAGGTCCGCGGCGGCATAGTGATCCCGGACACCGCCAAGGAGAAGCCGCAGCAGGCCCGGGTGAAGGCCGTGGGCGACGGCAAGATCCTGGACAACGGAGAGCGTGTGCCGATCGACGTCAAGGAGAACGACCGCATCCTGTTCGGCAAGTACTCCGGGGCGGAAGTCAAGATCGACAACGAAGAGTACCTGATACTGCGGGAAGACGAGATCCTGGCGGTCCTGGAGTAGTTCGCTCGCGCGCCCGCGGCGCGTGGTACCCTGAAAGTTCGAAACCGAACGTAGCAAGGAGTTTTTTGGCATGTCCGTACGTCCCGGGCTCAGGCTGTCCCTAGCCTGTTTCGCCCTTCTTTCCCTGGCAAAAATCGGCGCCGCGCAGGCCAAGATAGCGGTGGTCAATCTGCAGCGCGCGGTGCTGGAATCGGAAGAAATCAAGAAAGCCTCGGCAGCCATGGAGGCGAAATACAAGCCGCGCCAGGCGGAGATGGAGAAGATCCAGAAGGAACTGCAGGATATTCAGAACCAGCTTCAGAGCAATGCGGGCAAGCTGACGCCGCAGGCCGAAGCGGACCTGACCGCGCGCGGGCAGCGGCGGCAGCGCGATCTGCAGCGGATGACCGAAGATTTGCAGGGCGAGGTGGATCGCGAGCGCAATGAGATCCTGCAGGGCAGCACGCAGAAGATGCAGGGTGTGATCAAGAAACTGGCCGAGGAGCGGGCGCTTGACGTGGTGGTGGATGTATCCAACACGGTGTATTTCAAACCGGCGCTGGATATTACCAATGACGCCCTGGCGGCCTACAACAAAGCATATCCGGGCAAGTAAGGGCGGAGGCGGCGCATGCCGGGGTATCTTGATACCTACGGAGCGGGCGAGGAGCAGCGCGAGAAGGTCCTGAAGCGGATCGCGCTGGCGCTGGTGATCGCGCTGGTAGCGGGCGCGGTGTTGGTGTTCGTGTTCTACAACTGGCGGGAAGAGCGCCAGGCGCGGCGGTTTTTCGAGTTGCTCGGGGAGCGCCACTACCGCGCGGCGTACGCCATGTGGGGATGCACGGAACAGACGCCGTGCCGCGACTACGGAATGCCGGATTTCATGAAAGACTGGGGCACGGTGACGGGCGGGAAGGTGACGCGCAGCCGCTCCTGCGGGTCGGGGGTGATTCTGACCGTGGATGTTCCCGGGCGCGGCGAAGAGAGGCTGTGGGTGCAGCGCGGCGACCTGACCATTGGCTTTTCCCCGTATCCGGGCTGCCCGCCGGGCAAGTAAGGGCGCATACCGGCGCCGCGCTGAAGCTGCAAGAATCGCGTTAGCTGAAGGAGTAGAGCAACTGTCCCGCGGGGGCCTCGGTGAGGACGTCTCCCGCGCCCACGGGCTGCTCCTGCACGGTGCGATAGTAGATGCCGGCATCGCCGAGGTAGACTTCCAGTTCCGCCGGCCGGGGCAGGTTGCCCTGGATCAGCAATTCCGAAAGCGGGTCCTCGATATACTTCTGCAGTGCGCGGCGCAGGGGACGGGCGCCGTAACTGCGATCGCCGCAGGTCTTCTCCAGGATGTACTTGGAGGCGTCGGGAGCCAGCCGGATCTTGATCTGCTTCTGGACCAGGTTGTCGTTGATCTGCCACACCATGAGATCGATGATCTTCACAAGGTCGTCGTCGGTCAGGGCGTTGAACAGGATCACGTCGTCCAGGCGGTTCAGGAATTCGGGGTTGAACGCCTTCTTCACTTCGCTCCGCACCATGTCTTCCACCTTGCTGGAAATGCCTTCGGTGGAGGGCGCGGAGAAGCCCAGGTGGCCGCGTTTTTCGAGGAACCGCGCACCCAGGTTGGAGGTCATAATGATGATGGTGTTCTTGAAATCGACGGTGTTGCCCAGGCCGTCGGTGAGCTGGCCATCCTCGAACACCTGCAGCAGGATGTTATAGACATCGGGGTGCGCCTTCTCGATTTCATCGAGCAGGATGATGGAGTACGGGTTGCGCTTCACGCGCTCGGTCAACTGGCCGCCCTCTTCGTAGCCCACGTAGCCCGGAGGCGAGCCGATCAGCTTGGAAACCGAGTGCTTCTCCATGAACTCCGACATATCGAAGCGCACCAGGGATTTCTCGCTGCCGAAGAGGAACTGGGCCAGGGCCCGCGCCACCTCGGTCTTGCCCACGCCGGTGGGCCCCAGGAACAGGAAGGAACCGGCGGGACGGGCGCTCGATTTGAGGCCCGCGCGCGAGCGGCGGATGGCGCGCGCCAGGGCGGAGATGGCCTTCTCCTGGCTGATGACGCGCTTGTGCAACTCTTCCTCGATGCGCAGCAGCTTGGCGACTTCCTCTTCCTTGATGGAAGTCATGGGCACGCCGGTCCAGCGGGCCACGACCTCTTCGATATCGTCCTTGCCCACCACGCCGGTGGAGGAATCGTCCAGGTTGTACTTTTCGCGCAGGAGGCGCATGTTCTCGCGCTCCTTGCGCTCCTCGTCGGAGTAGAAGCGCGCCTTTTCGAACTCGTGGTTGGCGATGGCGTTTTCCATGCGGTGCACGATGAACTTGATGCGCTTCTGAATATCGGCGAGGTCGGGCGGCAGGGTGGTCTGGCGCAGTTTGACGCGGGCGCCGGCCTCATCGATGAGATCGATGGCCTTATCGGGAAGGAAGCGGTCGGGAATGTACCGGCTGGAGGTGTAAACGGCGGTTTCCACGGCCTCGTCGGTGTAGGCCACGGCATGGAATTTCTCATACCGGTCCTTGATGCCGAAGAGGATCTTGACGGCGTCGGCTTCGCTCGGGGGCGGCACCTTGACGGCCTGGAAGCGGCGTTCGAGGGAGCGGTCCTTCTCGATGGACTTGCGGAACTCGGCCGGGGTGGTCGCGCCGATGCACTGGATCTCGCCGCGGGAGAGGGCGGGCTTGAGGATATTGGCGGCGTCCAGCGAGCCCTCGGCGGAGCCCGCGCCGACCAATGTATGCAGCTCGTCAATGAAGATGATGGCGTTCTGATTCTCCATCAGTTCTTTCATGATGGTTTTCAGGCGCTCTTCGAACTGCCCGCGGTACTTGGTGCCGGCGACGATGAGGGAGAGGTCGAGGGCGAGGATGCGCTTATCGGCAAGGAAAGAGGGCACGTCGCCATCGGCGATGCGCTGGGCGAGACCTTCGACGATGGCGGTCTTGCCCACGCCGGGCTCGCCGATTAGCACCGGGTTGTTCTTGGTGCGCCGGCAAAGGATCTGGACGACGCGCTCCAGTTCATAGTCGCGGCCGATGAGCGGGTCGAGCATGTTGTCCATGGCCGACTGGGTCAGGTCACGGCTGAATTCGGAGAGCAGGGAACTCTCCTTGGGCCGGCTGGAGGCCATTTTTTCCGATTGCGAGCGGGCCAGTTCCTCGCGGATGGTGGACAGCCGCAGGCCGCGCTCGTGAAGGATTTCGGCCGCAAAGCATTTTTCTTCCCGCAGCAGGCCGAGCAGCAGGTGCTCGGTGCCGATGTGCTTGTGATTCAGCCGTTCGGCTTCCTCGGCTCCGTACGCCAGCACACGTTTGCACTCGTGGCTGAGGGGCAGATCCACCGAGGTCGATACCTTTTCACGGATGGTGGTATGGCCTTCTATTTGCTTCCGGATGGATTCGATTGCCGCATGCGAGCGAAGGAAGCGATTGGCGAGGGCTTTGTCCTCCCGCAGCAGCCCCAGCAGGAGGTGTTCGGTTTCAATGTACGGGCTGCCGAACTGGCTGGCCTCGTAACGCGCGAAGAAAATGACCCTTCTCGCCTTCTCCGTGTAACGTTCAAACATAAAGCGTGACGCCCCCTATGAATTAAGATACTCCCTGCCGGTTCCGGGTTGCTGCGAAATCGGTGTTCCCGGCACCAATACCCCGCCTTGCAGATTCAGAACACGATCGCAGCGGCGCGCAAAATCGAGGTTATGGGTCACGAACACGGAAGTAAGCCCATGGGCGCGATGGAGATTCTGGATGAGCTTGAAAACCATTTCCCCGGTGCGGAAATCCAGGTTGCCGGTCGGTTCATCGGCCAGCAGCATGGAAGGATTGCCGATCAGGGCACGGGCGAGCACGACCCGCTGCTGCTCCCCTCCGGAAAGTTCCCCCGCGCGATGTGTGGCGCGGGCGGCAAGCCCCACTTCCTCGAGCCGGGACCGCGCCTCCGCCGCGGCGCGTTCCCGATCGGCGCCGCGAATCCACAACGGCATCATCACGTTCTCCAGCGCGGTGAATTCCGGCAGGAGGTAGTGAATTTGCCACACAAACCCAATTTCACGATTGCGGAAGTCGGCGAGTTCCCGGTCGGTGAGCCTGGAAATATCCTTCGTTCCATAGTATATCGTGCCGCCGAACCCGCAGCATAGACCGCCTAAGAGGTGCAGCAGCGTGGATTTACCCGCGCCGGACTCGCCCACCAGGGCCAGCGTCTCGCCGCGATAGACCTCCAGGTCGAGGTCTTTGAACACCACCAGATCGGAGTCGCCCGAGCGGTAGGTTTTGGTGAGACCGACAGCCCGTATCACCGCATCCATGCGCATACCATAACATCCATTCCCGTACCGTGCGCCAGGGTAATCGGGCCAAATCCGCCGACCCGGGCGCCCTGAGGGTCTGCCGAAAGGGATTGTTGCTACAATCGGCTTTCCATGGCTCGCCGCGTTTCTCTGTTCGTCACGTGTATTGTGGACCAACTGTTCCCCCGTGTGGGGATGGCCATGGCGGAGGTGCTGGAGCGCGCCGGGTGGGAAGTGGATTTTCCCTCCGACCAGACCTGCTGTGGCCAGCCCGCGTTCAACACCGGCTACCGGGAGGAGGCGGCGATGGTGGCGCGGCACTTCCTCAAGGTGTTTGAAAAGGCCGAGTATGTTGTGATTCCCTCGGGTTCGTGCACCTCGATGATTTCGCATCACTACCCCGAGCTGTTCGCGGGCGAACCGGAGATGCTGGAGCGCGTGCGGCGGCTGGAGCCGCGCATCTGGGAGTTCTCGAAGTTCCTGCTGGAGGTGGCCGGCGTGGAGGACGTCGGGGCGCGGCTCAACGAGGTGGTCACCTTCCACGACAGTTGCCACGGGCTGCGGGAGCTGAAGATCAAGGCCGGTCCGCGGCGCCTGCTGGCGCACGTGCGCGGGCTCGAACTGCGCGAGATGGACCGCGCCGAGGAATGCTGCGGGTTCGGCGGCACGTTCTCGGTGAAATTTCCGGAGGTTTCGGGCGGCATGGCCCGGACCAAGATCGACTCCATCCTGAAGACGGGCGCGCGCGCGGTGGTAGGAATTGACGCGAGCTGCCTGATGCAGATTCAGGGCGCCCTTTCCCGCGCCGGGCATCCGGTGCGGACCATGCATCTGGCCGAAGTGCTGGCCAGCCGGTGAATTCCATGTCCGCCGCATTCCAGGAAAAAATCCGCAAGACCCTTGCCGACCCGCACCTGCAGGAGGCGGTGTACGTCTCGACGGGACGGCTGAAAGATAAGCGCAGCGAGGTGGTGGCCCCCCCGGCGCTGCCCGATTACCAGGAGCTTCGCGACCAGGCCAACGCCATCAAACGGCACACCATCGAGAACCTGGATTACTACCTTCAGCAGTTCGAAGCCAATGTGCAGGCCCATGGCGGCCAGGTGGTGTGGTGCAAGGACGGCGGTGAAGTGGCGGCCTTCGTGCTGGACCTGGCCAAACGCAAGGGCGCCGCGCGCATCGTGAAATCGAAATCCATGACCAGCGAGGAAATCGATTTCAACGAGAAGCTGGAGCACGAGCACCTGGAGGTGGTGGAGACGGACCTGGGCGAGTACATCATCCAACTCGCGCGGGAGCGGCCGTACCACATTGTGGCGCCGGCGCTGCACATGACCCGCTTCCAGGTGGCCGAGCTGTTCCAGAGCAAACTGGGGACGCCGTACGACACGGTCATCGAGCAGCAGACCATGACCGCGCGCAAGGTGCTGCGGCAGAAATTTCTGGCGGCCGACATCGGCATCAGCGGCGCCAATTTCCTGGTGGCGGATTCGGGCGCCGTCACGCTGGTGGAAAACGAAGGCAACATCCGGTTGACGACCTCGGCGCCGAAGATTCACGTGGCGGTGGCGGGGATCGAAAAAATGGTGCCGCGCGCGCAGGACCTGGCTCG
>JAMCRM010000296.1 GCA_023380575.1 Acidobacteriota bacterium
GTCCCTGGTCGTGCAAAAGGCCAAGCCCGAATGAAACCCGATGCGAATATACGCAAATTCGCCCTCGACGAGGCGCGCGTGCTGCTGCGCCGCCTGGCCTACCAGGTGAATCGCGTGTTGAAGAACGGCGACCCCGATTGCATTCACGATCTGCGCGTGGCGGTGCGCCGTTTCGGCCAGTGCCTGCGGGTGTTCGCCCAGTTCTTCCCGAAACCCAGAGAGAAAAAGATCCGCAGAAGGCTGGATAAACTGATGGACCTGGCGGCGGAGGTGCGCAACCGCGATGTCGCGCTGGCGCTGCTGGCCGAAGCCGGCGTGCGTGCAGGTGGAGCTACGAGCCGGAAACTGGCCCAGGAGCGCGCCGAAGTTGAACGCCAGTTGCTGGCCTTGGCGGAGCGATGGCAGCGCCGCGATTTTTCCCGCCGCTGGCGCGTGCAGTTGGAACTCTAATGCCGGGCGCACGCATCAGGTGGGACGAGAAGTCGCCTTCCCCGGACAATGCCAGCCGGCATCTGCCGGAACTGGCCCAGGCATGGTTCGAACAGGGCCGCGCGGCGGCGAAGGATGATGCTACCCCAAAAGCCCTGCACGCCTTCCGGCTGCGCACCAAGCGCCTGCGCTACACGCTCGAAATGTTCAGGCCGCTGTATGGCCCGCGCCTGGACAAGTGCCTGGCCGGGATGCGCAAGGTGCAGCAGGCCCTGGGCTCTATCAACGATTGCACCACCGCGCGAACCCTGCTGCTGGACCGGGCCGCCGGCCCGCAGCGGGCCAAGATCGAGCGGTTCCTGGACCAGCGCACGGCCGCATTGACGGCCGCTTTCCGCAAAACCTGGAGCGAAGTGGACACCCCGGGAGAAGACGCCCGCTGGAGAGGATACCTGGCGCGGAAGCGGGCGACTTAAGCCGCGGGGCAGAACGGCGTCCTGCGTGGCGGTTGCTAACCGGCGCGCGACCTGGATTCCTTTGAGGTAGCCGGACCATAAGATACTATTGCCCGAAATACTTTATTGTGATAAGTCTGAAAGGCGTGCGCCGCAACAGGCTGGCCGCGCATTCGGAGGCAACCAATGTCAACGCGATGCTGTGCATCCCTTTCATCCGCTTTGATTCTCGCCGGGTGGCTGCAGGTCGGGGCGATAGGAGCGCCCCCTGAACCCCCAGCGCCACTGCAGGAGGCCGGCGCCGCCGCGCAGCCCGAGATGACAACGCTGAAGTCCACCTTCATCCCCGGCGAAAAGACGTTGTTTTTCGATGACTTCACCGATATGACCGCGGACGACGCTCCGCCGCACTTCAAGGTCCGCGGGGCTGCGCCCGAGTTAAGGGCGGCGGGCAATGTCCGGCAACTCACGGTCACCCAGCGAGGATCGATTTTCCCGAACCTCACCAACCTGCCCAAGAACTTCACCATTGAAGCCGAAATCAAGGCGGACGCGACGGGGCGCGCAATTAGCACCCTGATGCTAAGTTCCAAGAACAAACAGATTCTGCACGTGAGTACGACGGCTTCGCCGAAACAAGTGGACCTGGTGGTGTCGCTGAGGTCGCCGTATGAGGAGTTGGGGCGGAAACGAGCGGCCCTGAACTGGGACGAGCCGGTGAAGCTTGCCGTCTGGGTACAGAACGGGCGGCTGCGGGTCTTCACCAACGGCGAAAAGCAACTCGACTTCAACCAGGTGAATATGCCTCCCATCGACAGCGTCGAGATAGCGCACGATTTCTATGGGGCCAAGCAGGCGATCGGCTATCGTATGGTGCGGTTTGCGGAATCAACGCCGGATTTCAGCCAGGTAATCAGTTCTTCGGGCCGCTTCGTCACCCATGGGATCCTGTTCGACACCGACAGCGACCGCCTGAAGCCGGAATCGGCGCCGGTCGTCCAGACCATCGCGCGCGGTCTGGAAACCAACCCGAACCTCCGGCTGCTGATCGAAGGCCACACGGATTCGGTGGGGAACGCGGAGCACAATATGGAGCTCTCGAAGCGCCGCGCGGAAGCCGTCAAGAACGTGCTGGTGTCGCAATTCAAGGTGGACGCCGCCCGGCTCGCCACGGCCGGCCTGGGTGCCACTAAGCCTATCGATTCAAATGACACCCCGCAGGGGCGTTCCCAGAACCGGCGCGTGGAACTCGTGAAGCAGTAAGGCCGGGCCTTTTGTGCCGGGCTGTATTAACGCCGCCCCTGGCCCCTGTCGTGCTCGTGGGAGCCTGAGGTGTTATATGGAACCATTATTCGCCCGCAACTGGTGGGTGGTGTTGCTGCGCGGGATCGTGGCGATCCTGTTCGGCATCATCGCGTTCATTTTCCCCGGCATCACCATAGCCGCGCTCGCTCTGGTGTTCGGCGCGTATGCGTTTCTCGACGGTATTTTCAACATTGCTTCGGCCGTCAGAGGGATCGCCCGGCATCAACGGTGGGGGGCACTTCTTATCGAGGGGATTATCGGCATCGCCGCCGGAGTGTTCACGGCGCTTTGGCCGGGCATCACCGTGCTGGCGCTCGTGCTGGCCATCGGGGCATGGGCGTTCGTCACCGGGATCCTGGAAATCGCGGCGGCCGTTCGCCTGCGTAAGCACATAGAGGGCGAGTGGCTGCTGGTCCTGGGCGGCGTCGCTTCCGTGATTTTCGGCGCGCTTCTGTTCCTGTCTCCGGTAGCCGGCGCTATCGCCGTTACCTGGTGGATTGGCGCTTATGCGCTGGTGTTCGGCGGCCTGATGGTGGCGCTTTCCTTCCGCCTGCGGCAGTGGACGCACTCCCAGCCGCCGCATCAATTACGCTACGCCGCGTAATTCTTATTGAAATACCGGCAGCGCCAGGATCTCCCCCGCGGCGCGCTCCGCGTCGTCATCTTCGATCACGATCCTGACGTCGGCGCGGCTGTAAAAGGGCCGGCGCTTTTCATAGAGCGCCGCAAACTTGGCGGGGTCGCGGGCCAGCGGACGGTGGGCGAAGCGCTCCACGCGCTGCCGGGCCAGTTCCAGTGGGCAATCCAGCCAGACACTGATGCCGTTGTTCTCGAGCAACTGGTAATTGGCCTCCTCGACGAACGCGCCGCCTCCCAGGGCCATCACGGTGGGGATTCCGCACTCGATGGCGCACACCCGCGCGCGGATGGCTTCCGTTTCGAGGCGCCGGAAGGCGGCCTCTCCGCGCGTCTCGAAGATGCTCGAAATAGACGTGCCCTCACGCTGTTCGATATCGTCGTCCACATCCACGAACTGCCAGCCGAGGCGCTCCGCCACCAACCGCCCGATGGTGGTCTTCCCGGAGCCCATGAAGCCCACCAGGTAAATGCCCGGGGTGCGCTTCAGTCTGATGTCCATGGGGTCCCGTTGATGGCGGCCATGCGGTTGTCCACGAAAGATGGCAGCAGGCGTTCCAGCGCAATCAGCAGCCACCCCACCGCGGGTGTGACCACGGTGCGGGCATCGCGCTCCAGGCCGCGCACGATGTCCCGCGCGCACTTCTCGGGCGTGATGGCGCGAGCCTTGGCGGCCACAATGCGCTCCGGGGCTTTGTCGCCCAGGGCGTGCTCGTGAAACCCGGTCTTCACGTATCCGGGGCATACCGCCATGGTGTGTATACCGGCCGACTTCAATTCCATGCGCAGCCCGTCGGTGAGCGCGCAGATAGCGTACTTGGAGGCGCTGTAGACCGTCAGCCAGGGCAGGGGGATACGTCCCCCGATGGAACTCACGTTAACGATGACGCCCGCGCGCTGCTTTTTCATTCCCGGCAACGCCAGTTGAATCATCTCCAGGGGCGCGAAAAAGTTCAGCGCGAAGAGCCGCTCCACTTCGCCCATGGGGACTTCGGCGGTGGGGCGGTAAAGGCCACACCCCGCGTTGTTGACCAGCACGTCGATGCGCCCGTAGCGGTCCAGGGTGCGCTCCACCACGCGCCGCCGCACGGTGGGATCGGTGATATCCCCGGCGGTGACGAGAGCCTTCCCGGCGCCCACCGCCTGCAATCGGTCTTCGGAACGCGCGGTGAGCGAGAGCCAGGCGCCGCGTTCTTGAAACGCGGCGGCACAGGCGGCCCCGATTCCCCCGGAAGCCCCGGTGATGAGTACTACTTTTCCTTCCAGGCGCATGGCAGATCACCAGCTTGAAACGCCATAATGGTATCATGCCGGGCCGGTTGCTTCCTCTGTTTCCCTTGCAGGTCGTGGTTTTTCCCCGCACGCGGCTTCCTCTCCACATTTTCGAAGACCGCTATAAGACCATGGTGGGCAATGCCATCCGCGAGGAGACCGAGTTCGGCGTGGTGCTGGCCAAAGAGGGCGGTATCGTCAATGCGGGATGCACGGTAAAGGTGGAGCGCGTGCTCAAGACTTACCAGGACGGCCGCATGGACATCCTCACCTCCGGGCGGCGCCGCTTTGAAATCCTGGTGCTCAACGAAGACGAGGATTACCTGCAAGGCGAGGTGGAGTACTTCGACGACGAGGACCCCGCGCCGGCCTCCGCCGAACTGCAGCAGAAGACGCTCACCCAATACCAGGAACTGGTGGAACTGGGCGCCGTGCGTCCGGAAAGCGCTCCGGACCTGGACGACCCGCAACTCAGCTTTCAACTGGCGCAATCCGTGAGCGACCTGGATTTCCTCAGCCTGCTTCTGCGCAACCGCTCGGAAGCCGCGCGGCTGAAAGAGCTGAACGATTATTTCTCGCGCTATGTTCCGCGCCAGAAACAGGCGCTGCGGATGAAAGCGCTGGCCCCGCTGAACGGCTTCGGGCACAAGCCCGAAGGCCTGTAGCCGTGCGGCAGCACCTCATCATCGACGCCGACGATACGCTCTGGGAGAACAACATCTATTTCGAGCGCGCCTTCGAAGAGTTTGTCGCCTACCTGGACCACTCCAGGCTGTCGCAGGACGAGGTGCGGCAGGTGCTCGATGAGATTGAACTGGTCAATATGAAGGTGCACGGCTATGGGTCGCTGAACTTCGGCCGCAACCTGCGGCAGTGCTACCAGCGCCTGGCCGAGCGGGAAGTCCGGGAAGACGACCTGCGCACGGTCATGTCCTTCGCCGAACGCATCCTGGAGGCGCCCCTGGAGGTGATTGAGGGCGTTCCGGAAACCCTGGAATACCTGGCCACGCGGCATGACCTTACGCTTTTCACCAAGGGTCATCCCGACGAGCAGAAACTCAAGATCGACAGTTCCGGGCTGGGGGTCTATTTCGGGCACACCGCCATTGTCAAGGAGAAAGACGCCGCGGCTTACTGCCGTCTCACACGATCGCGGAGCATGGACCCGCGGCGCGCCTGGATGATCGGAAACAGCCCGCGGTCGGATATCAACCCGGCGCTCGAAGCCGGGCTGAACGCCGTGTACGTACCCCATCCCCGCACCTGGGTCCTGGAGAGGCAGGAGATCCGGCCCGGCAACGGGAGACTGCTCACGGTGGAACGCTTCGGCGACCTACGCCGGCATTTTTGACGCGGACAGCGCTCGTAACAACGCCCGCTTAGCCGTCGGAGACGGAATTGAAATCGATGGAAAGTGCTTGCGCGGCGCCCATCGGCGTGACCTCTTTGCGGGCGACTACCGCGCTGGGCAGCGCCTCAGAAGCAAGGGCCGCACCAATGATCCGCTGCGAACGCAACTCGACCAGCAGGGTTCGGTAAAGCCGCTGGCTCTCTTGGACGCTGAAGTTCGCGCTGCGGGTCTCGATTGAAGCCAACAACAGGTTATGCGGATCGTACCCGAGTGGAGTAGCCTTCAGGCGTTCCAGGCTTCCGGCCAGCAGAACAGCGCCGGCCAGCATCACCAGCGCACAGGCAACCTGAACCACTACAACCGCATCCCGTAAATCAAATACGTGCCTTCCTTTCAAAGCGCTCACCAGGTCCGGGCGCGTGGCACGCAGGGCGGGCACCGCGCTGACCAGAATTCCGGTCGCGAGCCCTGCGGCTCCGCAGAACGCCAGCACGTGCGGGTTCGGGTTGAGATTATGCAGCGTGAGGGGCACGACGAAGATCAGTCCCAAAGAACCTACCCATCGCGCCAGCCACAGCGAAAGCGGCAGGCCCAGCAGAACGGCTCCTACCGACAGCACCACGCCTTCGACCAGAAACTGCTGAAGAATCCGTCCCGGCGATGCTCCAATCGCCAACCGGGTGCTGACTTCCTTCTCGCGGGCCGTGGTCCGGGCCAGCAGCAGGTTCGCCATGTTGAAACA
>JAMCRM010000297.1:0-1297 GCA_023380575.1 Acidobacteriota bacterium
GCAGATTCAGGTGAACTCGGAGTTCCAGACCGTCACGGTGCGCGGCGTGATCCGGCCCGTGGACCTGGCGCCCGACAACACGATAACCTCCAACCGGCTCGCGGAACTGCAACTCCTGCTGAACGGCAAGGGCGTGGTGGGCGACGCCATCCGCAGGCCCTTTATCCTTTACCGGCTGCTGATGGGCCTGCTGCCCTTTTAATCACCTATGAATACGATAAGCCTGCTCGTGGCGATGTTCATCACGGTGCCGCCTCCCGGCACCACGCGGCTCAAGGAACTTGTCTCGCTCGAAGGCGTGCGCGACAACCAGTTGGTCGGCTACGGGCTGGTGGTCGGGCTGGCCGGCACGGGCGACCGCCGCCAGACCATGTTTTCGGCGCAAAGCCTCACCAATCTGCTCCAGCGTATGGGCGTGACTGTTTCGCCCCTGGCCATCACCGTAAAGAACACCGCCGCGGTCATGATCAGCGCCACCCTGCCGCCTTTTGCCCAGCCCGGAACCAAGCTGGACGCGACCGTTTCCTCGATTGGCGATGCGGCCAATCTGCAGGGAGGGCTGCTGGTGCTCTCCGGCCTGCGGGGCCCGGACGGCCAGGTCTATGCCATGGTCCAGGGGCCCGTCGTCACGGGCGGATTCGCGGCAGGGCGTGCGGGCACCAGCCAGACCGTTAATCATCCCACAGTGGGGCGTGTGCCGAACGGCGCCATCGTCGAGAGGGTGGCGCCCTCGGTGGCGCCCGGATCGAACGTGCGCCTGCAGCTCCATGATGCCGATTTCACTACCGCCGCGCGAATCGCCGCCTGCATCAACAGGCATTTCGCCTCCACCCCCAAGCCCCTCGCGCACGCCGAAAATTCGGCGCTGGTCAATGTGGCCGTGCCGCCGCAGTTCGGGGGCCGCTCCATCGAATTCGTGGCCGAACTGGAAGACCTTACCGTCGAAACCGACAGGTCCGCCCGCGTGGTGGTCAACGAGCGCACCGGCACGGTCGTGATGGGCAAGGACGTGCGCATTTCCCCGGTTGCCATTCTGCACGGCAACCTGACCGTGCAGATCGAGACTTCGTTTAATGTTTCCCAGCCGGCGCCTTTGTCCCAAGGCACCACCCAGGTGGTCCCTGGAACGGCCGTAGGGGTGAAAGAGCAGCCCGCGCGCAATCTCTTACTCAAGGAAGGCGCTACGGTGGAGGAACTGGTGCGTGCTCTGGCCTCTATCGGTTCGACTCCGCGCGACATTATCGCGATTCTCCAGAACCTGCGCGCAGCGGGCGCCCTGGAAGCGGAACTGGAGGTG
>JAMCRM010000297.1:1307-10581 GCA_023380575.1 Acidobacteriota bacterium
GAAATCCACACCAGCTATGGCGTCTCGCAGCCGGCCCCGTTCTCCGGGGGCACGACGGAGGTGGTTCCCCAGGTGCAAGCCGCCGCCAAGGAAGAAAGGACCCGCAACATCGTTCTGAAGGAGGGGGCCACCGTTGAGGAGTTGGTGCGGGTGCTGGCTGCCATCGGCTCCACCGCGCGCGATATCATCGCTATTCTTCAGAATCTGCGCGCGGCGGGCGCCCTTGAAGCGGAACTGGAAGTGATATAGATGGACACGACGGGTGTTGGAAAAGCCGGTGGCGCGCTGCCCGCCCCGGAGAGAGGGAGCGGAGAGCGCGAGGACCCCGGGAAGATCCGGAGCGCGGCGCGCGATTTCGAGGCTCTTTTGATATCGCAGATGCTGCGCTCCATGCGCGAGAACCAGGAAGGATGGCTGGGGACCGGCGAAGAAGATCAAGCCGGGGCCCAGGCGATGGAACTGGCCGAGGAGCAGTTCGCGCGCGCTCTCTCGGCCAGCGGCGGTCTGGGGCTGACGCGCCTCATCGTGAACGGCTTTAATACCGCGCCGCCGGTTAGAGACTCCAACTACTCACGGCATAGTCCCGCGGCTCAGCCGCCGGGATCGCAGCCCACGGAGAACTGAAATCGGATTCGGACTGCACATCGGGAGCGGAATTCGGAATCACCTCGGCGCCATCCGCGGAAATCTGGTTCCACGCCTCGGCGAGCGTCTCGAGCAGCGAGGCGGCTTCTGCCATCGGCGCGTCGGCCTGGTGGAAATTGGCGTCAATGAGGCGGCGCTGCATGTAATCATAGAGTGCCGCGAGGCGGACCGAGAGTTCTCCGGCCGCGGGATCCAGCGATCCGCTCAATTCCACAAGAATCTCCAAGGCGCGGCTGATAGCCGCGGAGCGCTCGCGGATCTTTCCCGCCGCAAGGCAGCGCCGCGCTTCGCCGATGGAATCGAGCGCGGCCCGATAGAGCATGCGCACGAGCTGGACAGGAGTTGCCGAGATGATGTCCGACTCGAGGTATGCCGCGTATGGGTGGTTCATTATTCTCCCTCAGCATATATATCGGATCGGTGCGGCCGATTTGCCCGCTTTAGGTCTTCGGCCATGCGCAAGACATATTCGGGAGGAATCTGGCGGATAACCTCTTTCGTTTTCCGGTTCACCAGCCGCACCACGGGGCGGCGGGTCTCCCGGTCCATCTGGAAGGTAAGTTCGTCGTCTTCTCCGAACAGGCCGGCCTTGTTCACGGCCTTGATGGCCTGGACGATTTCTTTTTGCTCCACGCTCTGCTGCGGCGAAGGCGTGGTGGCGGTGAGGGTTGCGGTGGCATTGTGCGCGGCGGTTGATTGTATGTCCATCTTTGTGCTCCTCGGGGAAGGTATCCAATCCCCTTATTCGGTCTTATCGGACGCTTCTTTCCAATTTTCCTTAGCGGGCAGCAGGTCATAATGCGCGCAGCCGGAGTTGCTCTCCTGCTGGGGGCGGGGTGGCCCGCCATGGGCGCTTCGTCAGATAAGCCCGCGGCTCCCCCGGCCAGCCCCAACTCCGCGGTGGAAGCCATGGCGGAGTCGATCGCGCGCCAGCGTGCCGCCATCCAGAAGCAGGTCGGCGCCTCGCCCTCGGCGTCGTCCTCATTTTTTTCCGTGCCGTGGCTGAGCCCTCCGCCCGGCTCGGGCGCGGAGGCCGACTGCGATCCGCTTGCGGAGGCGGTAGTGCAGCCGCTGATCGGGCAGGCGGCGCAGTCCAATGGCCTCAAAGTCGAACTGATCCGCGCCGTGATCCGCCAGGAATCCGGATTTCGCCCGTGCGCCGTTTCATCGAAAGGGGCCATGGGGCTGATGCAACTCATGCCCGCCACTGTGCAACAGTACTCCGTCCGGGAGCCTTTTGACGCTAAGGAAAACATCGCCGCGGGCGCCAAGCTGCTGAAGGAACTGCTGGCGCGCTACAAGGGCGACCTGCGCACGGCTCTGGCGGCTTATAACGCCGGCCCCAGCAATTTGCCGCCTGCGGGTGGGGTGCCGGATAACGACGAGACGCGGAAATACGTGGAGGCCATACTGGCTTCCCTTTCGGAAAAAGCGGCCAGCCCGCCCGCCGCGCCAAGTGCGCCCGCCGCCCGGGACCGATAAGCACAGCCATCCAATGGCGTTCTATTTCAGGCCATTTTGCCGGATCTCAATCTGATGCCGAAATGCTCTATGCTTGGTTGGGAAAGGGGAGTGAACCTTGCGCACCATTCTGTCGATTCGGGGTGGGGGCATCAGAGGAATCATCCCTTGCTGTTGCCTGGTGAAACTGGAGTCGCAGTTGGGCGGCCTGACGTGCGACCACATCGGCTATTGCGCCGGTGGAAGTTCCAACTTCCACCGGCGCGCTCCTGACCGCCGCGGTTGCCGCGGGCATTCCGGCCAGGGACATTCTGAAGGTGTATACCGGCCGTTCCCACGAGATTTTCAGTCCGACAGGCTTCATCGCGGATGCGAAGCGGGTCCTCAAGGGCTTTATGTACGATCCGAAGAATTTGCGCGATGTCCTGGTGGAGGTTTTTGGTTCGGTGGCATCCTGGACCATCAATGACTGCCCCATCCCCTTGATGATCTCCGCAACAGCCATGAACGGCCATAACTGGTTTTTCGTAAAGGACAACGTCAGGAACAGCCGGACCACGGGAGCGGTCAGGTTGATTGATGCGGCCGTGGCTTCTTCATGCGATTAGTGGCCAATTGACGGCATCACGGGAAAGACGATTCGCTTCTTCGACGGCGGCGTGGGTGGCACCGCCAATCCGGCGTATCAGGCCTGCGTGGAAGCCTTTGAATACGATCGTTTCACCCCGGCGGACACCAGGGTCGTAGCCCTCGGGACCGGCTACTTTGCGGCTTCTGACCATCCCCCGAAGGGTCTTCTGCAAACCGTCGGCTGGACCGCGAACACACTGATTGACGCTTCGGAGGACTGGGTCGACAACGCGGTACACCGGCAGTGGCCGGGAATCATGCTAAGTTTCAACCCGGCTCTACCGGCCGACGTTGACGAGGCGGATCTCTCGGCGATCCCCACTCTGGTGCAAATCGGAGAGAAGATGGCGGCGGATCTGGACTGGACCCATTTGATCGGTGGCGAGGGCGCCGCCTGAGGGTCAACGGGCCACCGGGTTCATCACCGCCAACCCCATCAAGCCGACTACAACTTCCTGAGAAAGCGTTTCGAGTGTAACGCTCTCCAGTTCCAGCCCTGGAATCAGTTTCCAGCTCAGCAGCATCGCCCGGCAGTTTTCGCCGAGCTGAACCGTTTCGGGCGGTTGTTTGGGCAGGGCAAAGGCGTCAATCTCGTAATTGTAGTCCGTCCGGTTGACCAGCCCGCTCGTCTGGCCGTTTACGGAGGGGTTGGCCGTCAGCGGAGAGAGCGTCCAGTAGTTCACCGGCGGGATGAGTTGCAAAATTTCCTCCCGGCCGTCCGCATAGCGCATCCTCACCTGTGCATTGGCGATACCGCACTGCATGGGGTTCGTGGATCCGCTGATCAGGATCCACAACGCCTCGCCCTTCTTGTGCACGGGCACACTCACGCGCTCGGGCCAATTGTCCCACAAGGACGTGAAGGCGATGTTCTTTTCCCCGCCTTGCCAAATGAATGGCACACCCTGAGGAGTCACGATGCGACCCGCCTGGTCCAGCAGTTTCGGGATGGAGTTCAGTTGGATGATGGGCGGGGCGTTTTTCCAGAACGTGAAGGTCCAGGGTGAATAGCCATCGGAGCCGATGCGCACCGAGACTGTCTTCGGCCGCGGCGACAGATATGGCTGCCGGTAGATGGTGCGCACATCGGCATTCAGGACGCCGCCGATATCGACAGGTTCCCATCTCGCATTCGCCGGCACGGTACGCACCAGCTTGGCTTCACGAGCGGCATCGCCGGGCGGATCATGCACGGTCACGTGGAATACCCGCCACTGCGGCGCGCCACCAATATCGGCCCTGGCAATCACGGTGTGGTGGCCGGGGTTGGACGCCAACCGGCCCCGAACGGAGCCCTCGCGCAGGACCGCCGCTTCGAGCGTGCCCTGCGGATCGGAGAACCCGGTGATCGTGCCGTTTTCAGCCGTCAACGTGATTGCATCGCCCACGTTTCCTTGCACGTTTGCCGGCACGTATCGCGGGAGGGGATCGCGGACGGTCACTAACACCCTGGCAGTCCTACGTTCCGGCAATTGCAAGCACAGAGAGCTTTGACCAAATCCCGGCTCAAGCTCAAACCTGAACGGCTTCCCGTCTACGGTTACCCCGTCCACTCCCCTGGCCGGCAGTGGGAGGCGGATATCGAGCGCGGCCGCCTTGGTCAGTTCCACCTGGTAGCGCATGATCCGGCCCTGGCGCTCAAACCGGAGATTGACGTCGGGCGTGCGAATCGAAGCATGGTCCCAAGCGGCAGGAAACTGCGGCGCAAGCCGCACCAGGCCGTTCGGATAATCGGGCGAGTAGCCGAACAATCCTTCCACCATGGTGCGGCACAACATGTGGGCGCTCTCACCGCCGATGACGCCCGGGCTGCGATTGAACGTCGTGTCGAGGAACGTCCCCAGAAAGACGTCCCAACCATCCCCGGCGAATCCGGATTGGAAATAGGCCAGGGCGAGGTGGAAGTTGTCGCCTGCCGCCCGCGGCCGCACGGACCAGATGCCCGGCACCCAGTTGGAGGTCCAAACCATGCGTCCCCCGGACTCCTTCCGGTCGTTCTGCAAGGCCCACTCCGGGTAATAGAGGGATTCGGCGGCCTGCCCGGGAGTGAGCATCCCCGCATCGATGGGAAGGAAGATCGAATATAGCCAAGGGTCTTCGTGGAGCCGGCGGTGTCCGCCCTGTTCCAGGTACTTGCCGGCGTGCCCCTTCTGCCGCACCCACAAGCGTTCGAAGAACGCCGTCCGGATCTTTTCCAGCATTGCGGAGTGAAACTTCACGGCGGCCGAATCACCGACGCGGCGGGCCATGTCCAGGGCCGCCTTGTGCCCGCGGTAGGCATAAGCGGTTTCTTCGGCTGATCCGCCTCCGTTGTACCACACAGAGTCCGTAGGCCAAGTGTTGATGTAACTTTCGTAAAGACCGTCGCCGTCGGGGTCGAAGCACTCACGCATCCATTCCAGGTGGAGATCGAGGGCCGGCCGCAGGACCGATTCCAATTCCGGGTCGGCGGTCCAGCGCCAGTCGTGCAGAATCTGGTCGAAGAACTGCGTCTGCATGTCGTAAAAGCCCTGGTCCTTGGCGATGTAGCCGCGCCCGTAGAAACGGGAATCGGCATGCTCGACAGTCAGGAGCCTGGCGGGATCGGCCTTTGGCCGGGTCTTGTCCGATTGCCTGACCTGGTGGCTTATGTAATATTTAGCCTCTTCCTTCACACGATCGTGCCAACCATACGCCGTGGCGCCGAAGATCCCGCGCCAGCCAGGCAAAGGGAGGTTCCAGGATGTCGCACTGTGGACGAAGACCGGGGGATACCAACCTCCATCGAGTTCGGCGGCGATGGCGGAGGCAAGGGTATTGAGCCGCTCATCGGGAGTTGACACCGTAACCCGGCGCTCCAGTTCTTCACCGCGTTTCCACCCGGTTGAGAAAGCCTCGGCCGGTGCATTGACCCGAGCCCGATCCACGGGCTGATTGGCGGAGAATACTTCCACCGCCCAGTAGACGTCTTTATTGGCATCGAGTGCGACTGTACCCGTGACAATGGGCAGGCCAGCGGCGCCGCTCTGCTCCAGCGCGCCGGGGCGCTCCCACATGGATGCACCGGCGACCACCGTCCGTGTGTTCACGCTGCATCGGCCTGCAATGGATCCAGTCCGCTGGATATTGGGTGTGTTCAGGGCCGGCGGCGTGAGCAGGAACCCGCCTTCCTCCAGGCGCACATCGTTGCCGGAAGCATCCTGCGGGACGAAGGAGCGCCCGACAGAGCTCGACGCGTTCATCTTATTAGTGGCTCCGCCGTAAGCCCATACCAGCCTGTCGCCAGTCCTCGCCCCGTCGGCATGCAGCCACGCCGCCATCCCGGCCGCGCCGCTTAGCGGCGTTACCTTCAGGGTAACGATGAGCCCCCGGAAAGCCCGATCGTGCATGGTCCAGGTCATGCGGTCGGCACGGTACTCCGATACAGTGTCACCCGCGTCGTGGAGCCACTTCGCCTGGTTTCCCCTCACAACTCCCACCAGGAACGTCCCATGCAGCTGATAACCGCGGCCGAAGGTGTAGGATGTCAGGCGGATCAATGGCCGGTCCCCGGCGAGCACATAAGAGTTGGTGTTATTGCAGTAGAGCGGGCGGTTGTTAATTTTATCCAGATTGCGGCCGACGAACGCGCCGGCTTCGGCGCTATAGCGCGTGGGAGTGATCGCCTGACCGGCGGCGCAGAATGAAAGCCCGGCGGTTGCAGACCAAACTACGCCCATTATTATCGTGACTCTTCCAGGCTTCGATAACACCATTCCGTCCTCCCGAACACAACCGATTGGCCCACTACTGGACATATGAAACTATCAAATGCGACAGCGGGCTTCAATGGTCTATTGCGTTGACGGGGATTGCGGTGTTGTACTCCCGTTGACAGAGTTAACACGGATCCATCTTGTTGCAGGTCCCAAGCAGCCCGTATAATGACTTCGCTATCACGGCTTAGCGTGTTGGAATCGCTGGACACACGCGGTGGGACCGCGTACGGCGCTCGTACTTACAGGAGGGGACTCTCAACCTATGCCAGTTACGCCAACCTACCCCGGCGTGTACATCGAGGAAATCCCGAGCGGCGTACGCCCGATTACGGGTGTCGCCACATCGATTGGTGCGTTCATAGACTTCTTCAAACGGGGTTTGCTGAACCAGGCCGTGCAGATCCTCAGCCCCTCCGATTTCGAAAAACAGTTTGGCGGCCTCGATACCCGCAGCCAGGCGAGCTATGCCATCCAGCAGTTTCTCCTCAATGGCGGTACGCAGGCTTGGGTAGTGCGCGTCGGTGGAGCTAATATTCAAACCGCCGCGGTCGAGTTGCTGGATAAGCCCGGGGGGTCGGGCATCGTAACGGTTACGGCGGGCCAGCGGATACGCAAGATCAAGGCAGATAACCCGGGGGCGTGGGGGAATAATCTCAGGCTCGAGGTCGATTACAATACCGCGGATCCCGGTGAACTCTGGAATCTGTTTGTCAGCGAAATCGATCCGGCATCCGGTAAGGTGCTGCAGTCGGAGTCATTCCGCAATCTTACCCTGCGCCCGGACTCTCCTACCAACGCCCTCGAAGTGGTCAATGAAGGCTCGCAACTAATACAACTGACTGTAGTTGGGTCTGTGCCCTCGCCTTTCGTAACGACCTTCCGGCCCGCCACCACCGGCACCCTGGGCGCATCCCCTACGGCCATACCGGCCGAAAACGATGCGTTCACGGTGGATGCCGGCTCCGGCGCCAAAGCCGTGACTATGAAGTACGGAGGCGTCACCATCGCGGCCGGCGACTACCCGACCCTGCGTCCTTATCTGGAAGCCGCAATTCGGGCCGCCGATATCGATGATCCGCGGTTGAGTGGCGCGAGCGTGCAACTGTTCGGCACTGGCTCGAGCGCAGCCCCCTACCAGTTCCGCGTGCTCGCGGGCCGCGGAGGCGCCTCCTTCGATCCCAACACCGAGCTGACCTTTGCGGGAGCCAAGGCCGGGGATCTGGGGCTGACCAGTACGCCCAACGTCCAGCAGTATTCTCTCGGAATTTCCACCGCAAAGGGGGCGCAGGCCGTAGTGACCAACGGTGTCGGTAAGGATGGAGACCTGCCGAAAGCCAACGACATACGCGGCGTGGAGGCCTCCAAGACGGGCATTTGGGCCTTGGAGAGCGCGGACCTGTTCAACATTCTTTGCATTCCGTACGCCGCCGAACTCGGCGCAACCGATCTGCAGGCCGTTGCCAGTGACGCCGTCGCGTATTGCCGCAGACGGCGCGCTTTCTACATCCTCGATATTCCCTCCAGTGTTCAGACCGTGACCGCCATGCAGACGTGGATGACGCAGAATGACACCCTGCGCGATTCCCACGCGGCGGTCTACTTCCCGCGTGTGCTCGTGCCCGATCCGCTCAACAACAACCGCCTGCGCAATATGGCGGCCAGCGGAACCGTGGCCGGCATCTATGCCCAAACCGATGCGAACCGCGGCGTGTGGAAGGCGCCCGCCGGCGTGGAGACGCGATTGCGAAACGTCTCACAGCTTGCCTGCGATCTTACCGACGGCGAAAACGGCGTACTGAATCCCGTGGGCATCAACTGCCTCCGCAATTTTCCGGTTTATGGCAACATCTGCTGGGGCGCCCGCACCCTGGACGGCGCCGACCAGCAGGCATCGCAGTGGAAGTACATACCCGTGCTGCGGCTTGCCAAGTATCTTGAAGAGAGCTTGTATCGCGGTACCAAGTGGGTGGTGTTCGAGCCCAACGACGAGCCGCTCTGGGCGCAGATCCGCCTGAACGTGGGCGCTTTCATGCACAGCCTGTTCCGCCAGGGCGCCTTTCAGGGGAGCAGCCCCGGGGAGGCGTACCTGGTCCGGTGCGACGCGGAGACCAATCCGCAAATCGACATCGACCGCGGCATCGTCAATATTCTGGTCGGGTTCGCCCCCCTGAAACCCGCTGAGTTCGTGATCATCCAGATCCAGCAGCTTGCCGGACAGACGGCGCAGTAAGGAGGACCTCGCCATGCCTGAATTCACCAAGCAGCCCTTACGCTTCGACCCGTACGGGGGCTTCAAATTCCGCATCAAGCTGGGCACCAGCACGAATTACGTGGCGGGCATCAGCAAGGTGAGCTCATTGAAGCGGACCACCGAGGTGATAGAGCATCGCGAGGGCGGCGATCCGAGCACGCCGCGCAAGTCCCCGGGGCGCTCCAAATTCGATCCCATCACGCTCGAACGCGGCGTCACGCATGACGTGGATTTCGAGGTGTGGGCCACCAAGGTCTGGAACTTCACGGGCAAAGCGGGCGTGGAGTCTTCCCTCGCCGACTTCCGCAAAGACATCACCATCGATGTTTTCAACGAGGCCGGCCAGAAGGTGATCTCTTACCAGGTGTTCCGGTGCTGGGTTTCCGAATACCAGGCCATGTCGGATCTCGACGCCAACGCCAATGCCGTGCTGATCCAGCACATCAAGCTGGAAAACGAAGGCTGGATCCGCGATCTTTCGGTCCAGGAGCCGAACCCGGCGCAGTTCGAGCCGCCGGTGGGCTGATGCCATGGCAACGGCGCAAGTGAC
>JAMCRM010000298.1:0-2828 GCA_023380575.1 Acidobacteriota bacterium
GGTGGCCCGCTGGCCGGTGGCGCCGGCGGCGGCGAATTTCCCGATGGCGCTCGATGAAGCCGGCGGGCGCCTGTTCGTGGGATGCCGCAATCCGCCCGAAGTGCTGGTGATGGAGACTCATGCGGGCAGAATCCTGGCCCGGTTCCGGTGCCCCGGCGACGCCGACGACCTCTTCTATGACGCGGCCCGCAAACGCATTTATGTGACCGGCGGGGATGGCACGCTGGCGGTATTCGACAATCAGTACCGCCAAGTGTCCAGTATTGTCACCGCTGGTGGCGCGAGAACGTCTTTATGGGTAGCGGCCGTGAACCGTCTGTTCGTCGCCGTACCGCATCGCGGCAATCAGGGCGCCGGGGTGTGGGTTTTGAAAGCGGAGTGAATCCATGCCGTACCGTCGCCTCTGCGTTGTCCTCCTGGCGCTCGCCGCGGGCCGCGCCCAGACCCCGCCGCTCCAGAAGCCGGACCCACTGAACGAGTTCAGCGCCTCGCTCGAGGCCCTCGCCCACCGGGTGAACGGCTCGGTCGTACAGATCATTTCCACCGGCTATTCGCTCAGCGAGGAAGGCGAATCCGGCAACGCCGCCCTGCTGAATCGCCAACGTTCCACAGGAACGGGCGTGGTTCTCAGCGAGGACGGCTACATTGTGACCAACAATCACGTGGTGGAAGGCGGCCGGCGCATCGAAGTCCGGATGCCGGCGCGGCACCCCGGCTCTGATAGCGACGGCGGGCACGAGTGGTCACGCAGCCGCGAACTCGAAGCCAGGGTGGTAGGGGTGGACCGCAATACCGATTTGGCCGTGCTGAAGGTACCGGCCACCGGCCTGGCGCATCTCGCCCTGGGCGATTCGGCAAGCCTCCGGCAAGGGCAACTGGTGCTGGCATTCGGAACGCCCATGGGCCTTCGCAATTCAGTGAGCATGGGGGTGGTGAGTTCGGTAGCGCGGCAACTTAAACCGGACGATGCCATGGTCTATATCCAGACGGACGCCCCCATCAACCCCGGCAACAGCGGCGGCCCGCTGGTAGACGCGGGCGGGCGGGTAATGGGGATCAACACCTTCATCCTCTCGCAGTCCGGCGGGAGCGAGGGCTTGGGATTCGCCATCCCGAGCAATATCGTGCGCAATGTCTACAATCAGATCCGCAAAAACGGGCACGTTCACCGGGGACAAGTGGGCGTCTACGCGCAATCCGTCACGCCGCAGCTTCGCGAAGGGCTGGATCTCCGCCAGGACTGGGGCGTCCTGGTAGGGGACGTGCTGCCGGACGGTCCGGCGGACCACGCCGGGCTGAAAGTCGGCGATGTGATTGTGAGCATGGACGGGCGTCCGCTGGCCAACTCGCGCGAGTTTCAATTGGCCCTCTACCGCCATCCCGTGGGGGATAAGCTCAAACTGCACGCGCTCCGCGGCAACGATCCCTACGACTTCTCGGTGACCATCGCGGAGCAGGAAGGCGATCCCCTGCGCTTCGCGGACCTGGTGGACCCGGAGAAAAACCTGGTGGCGAAACTGGGGATCCTGGGAGTCGGGATCGACAAGAAGCTGTCCGCGATGCTGCCGGACTTACGCCTGTCGTACGGGGTCATCGTGGCGGCGCGGGCTTCCGTATCGCCTTACATGGGGACCGCGCTTAATGCGGGAGACGTGATTCACGCGGTAAACGGCAACATGGTGACCAGCGTCGAGGTGCTTCGCAAAGCGCTGGATTCGGTGACAGCGGGCGCGCCGGTAGTGCTGCAACTGGAGCGTTCCGGACGGCTGATGTTTGTGACGCTGGAGATGGAATAGGAAGAGCGGGCCCTGACCGGCCCTACAGTTCGCCCAGCAAGTGGCCCATCTTCTCCCGCTTGGTGCGGAGATAGGCTTCGGTGGATTCGATGGGCGCCACCAGGCAGGGCACGCGTTCCACAACCTTGACACCGGCCCGCTCGACGGCCGTCACCTTCTCGGGGTTGTTGGAGAGCAGGCGCACGCGTTTCAGGCCGAAATAGCGCAAAATCTCCCCGGGCAGTTCGTAATTGCGCAGGTCGGCCTCAAAGCCGAGGCGCTCGTTGGCCTCCACGGTATCGGCGCCGTCGTCCTGCAACTCGTAGGCCCGAAGCTTGTTGAGCAGGCCGATGCCGCGTCCTTCCTGATGCTCGTAGATAATCAATCCGCGGCCCTCGGCGGCCACGCGCGTGAGGGCCAGTTCCAACTGCGCGCGGCAATCGCAGCGCAGGCTGTGAAAGACGTCTCCGGTGAGGCACTGCGAGTGGATGCGCACCAGGGGAGGGGCGCTTTCGAGTTCGCCCATTTTGAGCACCACGGCCTCCTCCGTACGGTCTGCATAGCGGGACTCGAATCCGTATATCCGGAAAAGCCCGTAACGAGTTGGTAAATCGGCCTCCGCCACTTTATGCAGCGACGGCACAGGAGGAGTTTGCATTGCCAGAAAGTTGGTAGCTCTGTACTAGATTTCATTATAATGAGTTGCAACCCGAATGCGCGACCTCTGGGTAACACTGCTGGTGAAGTTGGGGGTGGTAGCCTGCTTGGCCAGTTTCCTGGTGCGCAGCAGCGCGGTGAAGCGCATGCTGATGCAGGAATCGCGCACGCTGGGGCAGCGGCTGCGTTTGAGCCTGTGGTTCTCCGCCGTGTTCGCCACCGGCGTGGCCACGCGCGTGGTCGGCAAAACCTACCAGTTGACGTACCAGGCAGTGGATCTGGGCCTGGAAGGCAGCCTGCTGACGGGCATTCTGGGCGGCTACGTGAGCGGACTACTTTCCGGCATCCTGATTTCCATTCCGGCCATGTTGAACGGGGAACACCTGACCATGCCAT
>JAMCRM010000298.1:2838-5026 GCA_023380575.1 Acidobacteriota bacterium
CACAGCCATCGGGCCGGTTCCGCTTCGGCGGCACGGAGTTTCCCTTCACGCCGAATACGGGCAACAACTTCGCCTCGTTTTTGCTGGGCGGCGTGGTGCGCGACTGCGCGCCGGACCCCGAGGAGATCTGGCGCTTTTCGCCGTTCTTCGACCTGAACATCTATCGCTTCATCAGGGAGAGCCGCGACCAGCGGCGCACGGCATTTCACCTGTTGCTGCTGGCGTCCATTCTGTTCGCGGAGTTCCTGCGCCAGTTGTTGGCCTCCACACGGCAGATCTTCCTGCTTAACCCCGGCTGGGAAAATCAGAGCCCGCTGGCGGTAATCGGGGTTTATGCCACCACCCTGTTCGCGGTGAGCCTTCCGCTCAAGATCTGGAACAACGCGCGTTACGAAACCAAGTTGGACGAGCAGCAGCGCCTGCTCATGCAGGCGCGCTTGCAGGCGCTGGCCAGCCAGATCAACCCGCACTTTCTCTTCAATACGCTGAATTCGGTCTCGTCGCTGATCCGTACGAACCCCGCCGAAGCGCGCACCATGGTGCTGAAATTATCCAACATCCTGCGGCGGCTTTTGCGCAAACACGATAATTTCGCCGCTCTGCGCGAGGAATTGAGCTTTATAGACGATTATCTTTCCATCGAGGTGGTACGCTTCGGTGAGAAGCTTCGCTTTGTGAAAGAAGTGGAGCCGGAGACATTGGACATGCTCGTGCCGAGCATGTTGTTGCAGCCGCTGGTGGAGAACTCCATCAAGCACGGGCTGAGTACGAAAGTGGAAGGCGGCACCATACGGGTGAAGGCGCGGCGGGTGGACGCGCGCCTGCAGCTTACCGTGGAAGACGACGGCGTGGGAATTCCGGAAGCCGAACTGGCCACGCTGTTAGAGCGGGGCATCGGCGTAAGCAATGTAAATGAGCGGTTAAAAGTGCTTTTCGAGAGCGATTACCGGATGTGGATTGACAGCCAGCCTGGGCGCGGCACCCGGATCGGAATCGAGGTACCGGAGTTGCACACAAATCTGGCAGCGGTTTGAGGGAGAACGGTTCTTTGGACAACGAGTATTCGATCACGACCACGTGGCCCGGCAACGGGCTCCCTATCACACTGGCGCGCCGCACGCGGCGGATTTATGATCGCATGGCGCCGGTCTATCCGATTTCGACCATGCTGTTCCACTCGCGGGCGCACCGCTGCGCCATCGAAGCCTCCGGAATACGGGACGGTATGCGCATTCTGGAGGTGGCCACCGGCTCCGGGGAGATGTTCCGGCGCCTGCTGCGGGCCAATCCGAACGGGGCCACCATCGGGGTTGACCTCTCGCCGAACATGGCATCGCGCACGCAGCGCCACGCGTGGCGGAAGTTTCCGTACACGCGCGCGCACTGCCAGGCGGTGGACGCCCGCCAGATGCCGTTTCGCGACGGCAGCTTCGACGCGGTGGTGTGCTGTTACCTGCTGGAATTGATCTCCACCGAGGACATCGAGCGAATCTTGAGCGAATTCCGGCGGGTGCTGCGGGGTCCGGGGCGGCTGACGCTCGTCTTGATCGGGCAAAATACGGCCTTTTTCAACCGCCTCTACAGGATTGCGGGAGCGGTGGCTCCCGCGTTTTGGGGCCGGCAGGTGGAGCAAGGCCTCCCGGAACTGATTCGGGCGGCCGATTTCCGCATCGTGCGCGACCAGATGGTGCGGCAGAGCGGATATCCTTCGCGAGTCCTGGTGGCGCAGAGGTAGATCAGCGCGGGCAGAACCGTAAAATCGGTCAATGCATGGAACAGCAGCAGGTGGCGGACGCACACGGGGGAAGAAGCACGGCCTCCCGCCCATCCGGCCACCGGCCCCGGTTGCCTAGGCGAGCCACTCCTGGGCGCGCCCCAGGCGCTGCTGAACGCGCACGCCATTGGGGCAGCGCACGGCGCAGGTGGTGCAATCCCCGCAGCGTACGTCCCGTATTTCGGCGGGCAGCTGGCTGAAGTTCTCTCGCCCCAACTGGAACTGGCCGTAGCCTTCGGCGTAGGCCAGATAGCGCAACATATCGGAAACGGGGAGGCCCTTGGGACAGGCGCCCTCGCAGCTTCCGCACATACGGCACCAGAGCGGCCGGATCAGGTCGAGCTGCGCCCCCAGGACCTTGTGATCGCTGTCGCTGAAGGGGGCGGCCATGGCCTTGACGTT
Source organism: Acidobacteriota bacterium (assembly GCA_023380575.1). The sequence continues at coordinate 5,015 of JAMCRM010000298.1, forward strand.
CTCTTCAAGCTG
>JAMCRM010000299.1:0-1236 GCA_023380575.1 Acidobacteriota bacterium
GCATTCTCCCCTCGCGCGAGGTCTCGGAGGACAGCAGGATCGCCCCGTGCTCGAGCGCGGGTGAACGCATCACATCGGCAACGGCCTGGCCGGCATCGTCGCCGAAGAGCAGGTACCGCGCCGGAGCAGCCGTAGCCAGCGTGGCGGCGCAGCACGCGGCAATGCCGGCCCAGGCCGCTGCACGCTGCGGCAATCGTGGGAGCTGCCGCACAAGCCACGCAATGCCCGCGAACGCGAGCACGATCACGGCCGGCGCCGCCAGAATCAGGTAGCGCCACTCCGCCCCGACCGGCGCCGCCGCGAGAAACAGCAACACCGCGAACGGCTGGGCGACCATTGCCGCCCACCTGCCCGGCATCCTCCTGAATATAGCAACGACGCCGAATACGGCGAGTGCCGGCAGCGCCCATCCGGAGACATCGCGCAGCTCCGATGCGACGCGAACAATCGAGCCCGCAAATGTTTCATTCGGGTTCTTGATCAATCCGACGGTGGTCATGTGGCGCGTCAACAGGAACCACGGGCCGCACAGCACGACTACAATCGCCGCAGCAGCCCACGTGGGCCATTTCCGGAGGACGTGAAACCGGCGCGTGGCCATGATCGCAAGCGGCGGCACCAGCGCAAGATAAAACCCGCTCGCCTTGGTCAGAATCGCCAGCGAGGAAACCACACCGAAGCCGATCGCGTGCCAGCAATCCAGACTGTCGAGATATCTGCCGAACAGGAGGACCGCCCAGAACGAGAGCAAGGCGACCAGCATGTCCGTCATGACCATGTCGTTGCTCCACTGGACAACCGGGAGCAGCCCGAACAGCGTTCCCGCCGCGACGCCGGCGAAGGTACCGAAATCCTCCGCCGTGCGCCGGAAAATCGTGAACTGGAACAGCGCCGAGATGAGCGCGGCCATCGCGAGGACGGACGTGCGCGAAACGCCGAACACCAGCATCCACGCCGCCTCGGCGACGTAGAAGAATGGCGGCCAGTAGCCGATGGCAATCGCGGGGTAGTGCAGGTAATAATTCTTCGCGTAAGCGAGCGGCTGTTGGGGGAACCACGCGGCCACGTAGTCGTGCAGCATGAGCCCGGTCACATAATGGGCGGGTTCGTCGGGATACGAGCCGAAGCCCGCGGTGTAAGCGCCCGCCCGCCACTGGAGCGCGCCCGTCATCGCGCAATAGAATAGCAATACGGCGAAAGGGAAGAACGCGCCCCGGAACAGTTCCGGCGATTGCA
>JAMCRM010000299.1:1246-2622 GCA_023380575.1 Acidobacteriota bacterium
GATTGCACGCGCACCCCGCCGCTAGCGGTCCGCAATTGGGATTGACTCACTGGAACAGCCCCCCTTCGCCCCGGCCCGTACCCAGATTATGAGATCGCCGCGCTCAATTCGTGAGGCGGCGCTTGTTGGTTGCCTTCAGTGTACCTCAGTCGCGGGCGGCGTTGACAATGCAGAGGATATGGAGAATAACGCCGGGCACGATGAGCATGAGATAGCCGGCGGTGACAGCGATGAGCCAGACGATGCCGGCTCCGATATGCCCTTTGTAGATCTGCCCCAGCCCCGGGATGAAGAAACTCATGACGGCCGCCAATCCGGAGTTGCGCGTCACCGTAGCGCCTTCCGAGGCTGGCCGGGCGGATGAACCGGAGCAGTGGGGGCATCCGAGCGCGGTTTCCGGCAGCGGCTGCCCGCAGGAGGGGCACGGCTTTGTGTCCGGGCCCGGCAGCGTAGCCTGCTTCTGGCCGCACCGGGAGCAATAAGCGGAACCCTCAGGGAGTTGCTGCCCACACACAGTGCAGAACATAGCGTCATCTATTCTGCCACTTCGGCGGGCAAGGCGGGGAGCGGGGGCACCTGCTCAGAGGGCCGCCGCGAAGACTAGGCGAAAGCGCTTCCGGCGGCCTCTCGCCTAGCGCGATAGCCTCTGCTACGATCTCCTGGGCGGCTGCTTTCACCCTGCGCAATACTTCCTCACGGGAATTGCCGTACAGACAGGATATTGAGCTCCGGAATATCGGCAATCCAACGGCCATCTGTTTCCCCGTCTAACTGAATGGCCAATTGCACCAGACGATGATACGCTCGCGATGCGGGCATGCTCAAAGCGCCGGCGGACCATGTACTGGATCGTTAGAAGACAGTGGGATCAACTCATGATTGCCAATACGGGGTCTGCGGTCAAACTCCGAAAGTGGAGAAGGTTGCTGTCTCCGTGAGCTCGAATCGTCGTGTGAACGAGCCGGAGCGGCCCTCCACGTTAGTGAAGGCGCACCCGTTCTGGCAATCGCGTGATGTGATGTCCCCGGGCTTCTGTCCGTGCTTTTCCTGCCCGTTACCCCTCCGCACCGAACGGCGCCGCGCGAGGTTCCCCGGCCAGTACCCTTCCTGCCTCCGCCGCAGATCCTATATCAAGTGATATCAAGTTCTTCGATTGCACGCCACAAGCCCTGGATCACAGTTTCACCGGCAGTTTCTCCGGAAGTTCCCCGTTCCGAATTCCGTCCTCAACGAGTTGTCGCAGCCGGAGCTTCAGGACGACGCCAGATTCGCCAAACCGCAAGATTGCCATTGTCAGCGCCACAAGTTTGCTACCCGACAGGACAAGATCGCGATGCCATGCATTCGCACCTTCGTCGAGAGTCGTGCCCTTGTTG
>JAMCRM010000300.1 GCA_023380575.1 Acidobacteriota bacterium
GCAACCCCCGGCCCTGCATGCCCACTTGAAGGATCCGTTTGTTCTCCCTGACGGCTTTGACGATTGCCTGCCCGTCTTTCGGATAGTGCACCATCGGCTTTTCGACATACACGTCTTTGCCCGCTTTGCACGCATCCACCGTAATGAGCGAATGCCAATGGTCCGGAGTGGCCACGATCACGGCGTCGATATCTTTGTGGTCGAGCACCCGGCGATGGTCGCCGTACTTGCGGACCTCGCCGCCGGCCAGTTCGGCGGCCTTATCGCGGCGGACATCGTAGACGTCGCACACCGCGACCCACTCGATTCCGCCGAGTTTGTTCAACTCCTTCATGAGATATTGGCCGCGGCCCCCGGTTCCGATGACTCCCATACGGATGCGGTCGTTCGCCCCGAGAACGCGGCTGACCGAGGCGGCCGAGGAAGCCGCCGCGGCGGTCAGAAAACGCCTGCGAGAGGTGTCGCTGGACATGGGGCTATTGTACTTCTGGAGGGGGGCAGACGATCGTCTTTTGTCGTCTGCCGTCTTCGGGGTAAAGATGGCAGGCCACACAAGACGATGGCCTGCCCCGCCGGCGCCACCTGCCCTGAAGTTGAGAGAAAGAGGAGGGATTAGCGGCCGCGCGAGCTCCGCAGGTCTTGTCTGCCGGTGAAAGACTCGCCGGCGGAGGCAACCGTTTTCTTGCGCGAGCTTTCTACCTCGTGCTTCCACTGCCGCCAGGCAAGGCTGATGACCCGGACCACTTCGCGGCTGTCGAACGGTTTTCCCAGGACGTCGTAGCCGCCCATGTCCAGCACCTCCGTCCACAGGAGGTCATCCGCAAATTGTGAGGTGACGATGATCCGAGGCGGCGTGGGTTGGACTGAGGCCTCAGCCAGGATCTGCTTCCAGTCTCCATCGGGCAGACTGCGCTCGCACACAATGACGGGGATTTCCATCTGTCGAAGGAGCGCCAGCGCTTCGTGGCAAGTCCGGACCCGGTGCATCTCCCATTTGGAATGGCTGAACACATGTTCCAGACAGCGCGAGTCCTCTTCCAGAGGGCTCACAGCCAGAACTGTGACAATCTCCTCTGCGACGCCCATCGCACCCCTCCCTGCAAGCCCCGGGTACCCGTCGAGCACGGAAGACATGGGACCGGGACCTGTAATCACTATGGCACAAGACCTACCCAGCCGCCACCGGCAGTTTCGGACAACTGCCGCTTCCAGCGGGCGCGCATCACCGGCGCGCCGGCAGCGCCCGGCCCACCCGCTCGAGCGCGTTCCGCATGGCGCTGAAAATTGTTTCCTCGACGTCCTGGTCGAACGGCCCGGGCATGCCGTCGTAGATCAGGCTGTCCACGGCTTCGTAGCCTCCTTCGTTCAGCACGCGGCGCGAGGGGATATAGCACATCACATCGTTCGCATACCCGGCGACGATCATGTCCTCCCCGCCGAACTCGCGCTTCGCACGCAGGGCGTAATCTACCACCACCTCGCCGCCCAATGCCAGCAGCGTGAGATCCTTGCCGAACCGGATAGCCTGTACCGGGTACGGGATCGAACGTAGCGGATGGCCTTCGTCGTAAAGGCGCAACATCTGGCGCGCGTGCCGCACTTTCCACCGGTCCGGATCATTGAGCCTCTGCTCGAACATTTCCCGCGTGTGCGGCGCAAATTTAAGCTGGACGGTTTCCAGGCTGGCGCGAATCGGCGAGCGCACAACGCGCATGCGGCCGGCAAGCACCCGTTCGACAGCCGCGGCCAGCTCATCTCCGTGCTGTTCGGCAAGTTCGAAAGTGCCTCGCGGGTTCGGGTTCTGATCGGCGCCGCAGAGTTGCATGAACATCGCGGTGGCGCCTGGATGCTTTTTCTCGATCGCAATCTGGGCAAAGCCGGCGTAGTCACCGCTGAGTTTATAATTCGATGCGCCCAACGTAGTGTTGTGGCAGGCATAGCCGATCAGGACCGCGCGCACGCGGCCGTTCGGGTCGGTCACCCTGAGCACTTAGGGGTGCGCTCGCGGCGGTTCGCGGCGAAACCGGCGGTGCCGTGCCCTACGGAAAGACGCGCCGGACGAAGATCGCGTAACGCCGCTCCAATTACCGCGATCAAAGTATCAGTAAACGTCCAGCCGGTGGCCGGTGGCTTGTGGCTCGTGGCTCGTGGACTTCCGTTCCCGCGGCGCGCTTCCACGAGCCACGGGCCACGGGCCTTCTGCAAAAACGGCCCGCTCCGGCGGCGCGCTTCCACGGGCCACAGAGCCACGAGCCACGGGCCTTCTGAACCGCGCCTTCGGAAGGCCGGTTGCGTGCGGCGTAGCCCGACATGACGATCGGGTATTCAGGCGTAATGACGGAGCGTCCGATTCCGGCCTTGAAATCGGCGCCCAATAGCGTCAGGCCGCCCAGCAGCGGCACAAGGGTACGTAATATCAGCATGTTCGGTTGGCGATTTCGCGTCCTCCGCCGTACGCGCTGCCAGTCATTGTGTCCGGTGTGGCAGGCTGGTATCATACAACAGAAATTGTTGATATAAATGGCTTGAAGTGGTTCAAT
>JAMCRM010000301.1 GCA_023380575.1 Acidobacteriota bacterium
CGACCCCGAGACCAGCACCGTGAGCCTGCGCGTGGGACGCCAGGACTTGTCATTCGGGCATCCCCGATTAATCGGCACATCGTACTGGCGGAATGCTTCGAGCGGCTACGACGCGGCAATGGTGGCGATCAACTCCCCCCGGCTGAAGGTGAACGCCTGGGCCGCTTCGCCGGTCGTAGTCTACGACAACGGTTTGAGCCATCATGTTCAAGGCAACAACTTTCACGGCATCTACACGACCGTGAATAATCCGGTTCCGCAGTCCACCATCGAACCCTACGTACTGTGGCGCCTCTCACCGGGTTTCAAAACACAGGCCGGCCAGCCCGCGAAGCTCGACGAAAAGACAGTCGGCGTGCGCTGGGCGGGCCAGGCCGCCCGGTTCGATTACGACGCCGAGATTTCCGCCCAGACAGGATCCGTGGGGTCGGACCGGATTCGCGCGTGGGCCTGGAGCACGATTGCAGGATACACGATGGAATCCGCCCCCCTGAAACCGCGGGTCTTCGTCAAGTACGATTTCGCCTCAGGCGATCGGAACCCGGGGGACGGCGTGCGCGGAACCTTCGATCAACTCTATCCCAACATCCACGATCACCACGGCCTGGCCGATATAGTCGCCTGGCAGAATCTGGCAGCCGCGCGCGCGGGGATCCGGGCTTCGTTGAAAAGCAACTGGATCGTGGCATTAACATACAACGACTGGTGGCTTGCAAACCCCCGGGATGCGTTCTACAGCGCGTCGGGTGCCCCGGTAGCTCGCGATCGCACGGGACGGTCAGGGCGCCATATCGGGCGGGAATACGATGCCCAGACCTCATTCCGGCTCAACCGTAACCTGGAGTTGGGCTCGGGAATTGCGTATATCCGCTCGGGGGAGTTCCTGCTCCGGGCCAACCGTGCGCGTTCTTTTATGTATCGGTATGTGATGGTCTACTACAACGTGCTCTGAATTTGCAGCAGGGGGCTGCCATGGCTATTTCCACGACGCATGAAACTCGCGAACTGGTGTGGTCCCGCCCGGAACCGGGCCGGCCCGAATTCGTGTTGCGCGCCGGCGGCGAAGAGATCGGCTGGGTCAAATTCGAAGAAGGCGTGGGGAGCCGCTCCGCCGCCGCGTTCCAAGGCCGCAGGTGGACGTTTGAGCGCACCGGGGCGGTTCACCCGTCCGTCACGATTCGCGCGCAGGAAGGCCCCGACCCGGTGGCGCACTTCGTACCCCACCTGGCCGGCGGCGGCGTGGTTTCGTTCGCCTCCGGCGCGCGCTACTGCTGGAACAGGGCGCATATCTGGAGCGCCTCCTGGTGTTTTCGCCGCGAGGGAGAGCGGTCGGCCGTGTGCCTCTCCCAGCACGCCGGCCCCTTGATGGGCGGCGCCCGGGTGAACATCTGTTGCGAGCGGGCGGCCGCTCCGGAGACCCCGCTGCTGATCCTGCTCGCCTGTTATTTGCGGGTTCTGACATTCGAAAGGCTCGCCGAGTCGATCTCCGTTTGCGGGTAAACCGGCATAACTTTTAAAGGACGTCTCATGCAGCCACTGAGCGAAGAAGAGCACAAGCGCGCGTTCGCCCCCACGCGGAAGCCGGAGGTCATCCAAAAGCAGCGTCTCCCGGTGCGCTACCACGTCGAGGATTTTGAAGGAGACGACCGCCCGCGCCGCTTCCTGAATGCTTTCGCGGCGATCCTGAAACACACCAACTACCGCCTCGCGCTCGACCACTACATGCGTGTGAGCGCCAAATGTTCCCGCTGTTCCGTCAAATGCCAGGTCTTTCTGGCAACCGGCGATGAAAAGGACATTCCGTGCTATCGGTCGGAACTCCTGCTGTCGGTCTATCGCCGGCATTTCACCGTGTCCGGCATTCTGCGCGGGCGCATCCTCGGCGACCCGGGCCTCACCGACGAGAAAATCCAGGAAATGGCCGGCTCCTTTTATAACTGCACGGCCTGCCGGCGCTGCCATTTCGAGTGCCCCATGGGCATCGATCATGCTTTGATGACGCACCTGGGCCGCTACGTTCTCTCGGAAATCGGCATCGTGCCCCGGGCGCTGGCGGTCAGCGTGCGCGAGCAGTTGACCGGCGCCACGGGCAATACTTCGGCGGTCCCGGTGGCGGCCCTGCGCGACGGGTTGGAATTTCTCAGCGAAGAAATGCAGGAGGAAAAAGGCATCGACGTTCCGTTCCCCATCGACCAGGAGGGCGCCGAATACCTGTTTCTGCCGGCGGTATCCGATTTTCTGATGGAAGCCGACACCCTGATGGGCAACGCCGCCGTCTTCCGCGCCACGGGCGACAGTTGGACCATCGGCACCGGATACTTCGATGGCATCAACTACGGCCTGTTCTACAGCGACCACGTGCTGGAGCGGGTGATACAGAAGATTCGCGCCGAGGCGGAGCGGCTCAAGGCCCGGAAGATCCTGATCGGAGAGTGCGGCCACGCATCGCGCACCGCGAAGTACTTCTACCCCACCTACTGCGGCGGCAAAGAGGCGCTGCCGGTTGTGAACATCATGGAGTACACCCACCGGGCCTGGAAGGAAGGGCGTCTCAAGCTGATCCCGAACGCCGTCACCGAGCCGGTCACCTATCACGATCCCTGCAACCTGGTCCGCTCCGGGTGGATCGTGGAGCAGCCCCGCGAACTGCTGAAAGCGTTTTGCCCGAACTTCGTCGAGATGACCCCCAACCGGCGGGACAACATCTGTTGCGGCGGAGGCGGCGGCACGGTATCCATGGACGAACTTCGCCCGTACCGGATGTTGGTGGGGGGTCGGGCGAAGGCCGATCAGATCCGCGCCACAGGGGCCAAATATTGTGTGGCGCCGTGCGCCAACTGCAAGAAGCAGCTTCGC
>JAMCRM010000302.1 GCA_023380575.1 Acidobacteriota bacterium
CTTCGTCCCGGTTGGCCCGTTCTGGATGTAGATGCCGTGGCCGTGGCCACGGTCTGAGCCCTGGACGCCGTTGTAGTAGATGATGTTGCCGTGCGCTTCCGCGTTGGTGGCGGCGGACCAGAAGCCGATGCCCTGCGTGCAGTCATGCAGCACCAGGTTGATGAGCTTCACGCCCACACTGTTATCGTAAGTGTCGATGCACTCCGGCGAGGAACGCGTGGCACTGCGATCCGTCAGGGTGCTCATCACTTCGAAGCCCCAGTACCAGGTGTACGGCGAATAGGTGCCGATACCGCCGTTGATGATGGGACGCTCGCCAGGATAGGCGCGCAGAATCACCGGTGCGCTGGCCGTGCCCCTCAGATAGCTATTGAAAAAAGTCGAGCCGTTGCCATAGAGCCCGCCGTGCAGCCAGATGGTGTCGCCAGGCTGGACGGCGCTCGGCATGTTCAAGGCGGTGGTGAGGCTCCACGGACGTGCCGCGCTGCCGTCGCCGCTTGCCGTACCGGTCGGAGAAACGTGCCACTGACGGCCGGTGGTGGGAAGGCCGGTGCTGCTGCCGGGGTTGCTGGTTCCCGCGGTTGCAGCCACCGTGAGGGTGACGGCCACGGTCTGCGGCGAACCGGCGGCGCCCGCCGCCGTGAGGGTGACGGCACCGTTGTAAGTGCCGGCGGCCAGCGCGCCCGCGTTCACTCCCACGCCGAGCGTGGAGGGCGCCGTGCCGGAGGAAGCCGAAAGCGTCAGCCAGCTTTGGCTCTTGCTGGCGGTCCAGCTCATGGCCCCGCCGCCCGCGTTGGTGATGCTGACGTTCTGGCTGGACGGGGCGGCGCTGCCCGCCGTGGCGCTGAATTGCAGCGTGCGCGGCGATGTGCCCAGGGCCGCCGCCTGCACGGGAGCAGTCGCGGTCACGGACAGCGAAACGTTGATGGTCTTCGGGGAATTGGTGGCGCCTGGCGCCGTTACCGTGATCGTGCCGGTGTAATTGCCTGCCGCCATGCCGGCCGCGTTCGCCGCCACGGTCAGGGCCGATGCGTTCGCCCCGGAAGCCGGCGATACCGCCAGCCAGGATTGGCTATCCGCGGCGGTCCAGTTGAGGCTGCCCGCGCCCAGGTTGCTGACATTCACGGTCTGTGCCGCGGGGTTGACGCCCGCCAGCGCGCTGAAGCTCACGTTGCCGGTGGAAAGGTTCAGGACCGGAAGTCCGCTATCGGTGGGACTCTCCGCCGGGCCGAGGCCCGAGGGGGTGAAGCTGGCATCGGTGGTCAACAGGATCTTGTCGAAAGAGAAACCATCCTCGCGCATCCAGGCGTTCACGGTGTGCACACCCGCCGTGGCAACGTTCAGGGTGATGCGGTAGGTGCTGTCCATGGCCATGTTCGACCATCCCCACTCGCCCGCCGTGAACTGGGAGAGGGTTGCGCCGGTGGATACCGCCGCGCCGTCCAGGCCGATGTTGATGGAGTCGTCCGCGGGGCCCGTCGAGTAGCCGCGCACCCACACGTAATAGGTGCCCGTAGTCGCGAACTTGATGCGGTACTGCACTTCCGGACTGACGCCGACATAACCCGTGGCATAGTACACGCCGTTGTTCGGCGTCGCCGTCAGATAGGTAGTTCCGGAATAGCCCGCATCGGCGGTTTGGGGAGTCCAGGATTGCGCCCGGTTAACGATGGTGCCGTCTTCGGCTTCCACCGTGACCTGCCCGCCGCTTTCGAGGAAGGTGGGGTTGGTGGGAACCGCCGCCACGGGATTTACCGTGATCTGGGCAACGGCTGAAACGGTCGTGTCAGCCACGGATTTCGCCGTGAGGGTGGCGACCGTGGGCGCCGTGACGGTGGGGGCCGTGAACAGGCCGCCGGCCGAAATGCTGCCGCTGCTGGCGGACCACGTAACGCGCGTGTCCGTGGTGCCGGTCACGTTGGCCGCCATTTGAAGGGTCTGCCCGCTGGTCACATTCCCGGAGCTCGGCGTGACGGACACCTGTACCGGCGTCTGCAGGCTGACGGTGGCGGATGCCGTGCGGGCGGCATCCGCCACGGAGGTCGCCGTTACGGTCGCGGTCGCCGCCTGTGTCACGGTGGCGGGAGCGGTATAAAGCCCCGTGGAGGAAACCGTTCCAGCCGTGGCGCTCCACGTCACCGCGGTGTTGGTGGTGCCGCCCACCGTGGCGGTGAACTGCTGGGTCTTGCCGGCCATAAGGGATACCTGGGCCGGATTGAGCGAAATCGTGACCGGCTGGGCCGTGCTCGGCTCCACCACAATGGCGCTCACCGTCCCGTAGTGCACGACGCCCTCGAATTGAACGCGCAGCACCCCATTGGTAACGCTCACGGGGAAGGTCTTATCGAGAGCGGTCCGCGACGGTACTTCCGCCAGAATGTCGAAGTTGCTGAGTACTTGGTTCCCGTTTACGATGACATTGAAAACCCGATCGCCTTTATACCAGTAATAGATTTCGGCGAACTTGAGGGTCAGCCTGTAATCCCCGTTCGCCATCGGGATGGCATACTCGAAATTGCCGTACAATCCGTAGCGTGCGGTGGCGTAGAGATAGCGATCCTGCGTGTTGCCGATGGGGTCGCTGGTATAGAGAGTATCCCCCCCGCTGAAATCTCTGTCGGTCTGCCATTGCGTGCCGTCGGTGGCATTGAAGGTACTGCTCGCGCCGCCGGCATTGATCCGGATGGCCTGCTGTGCCCGCAAACTGGACAGAGCGGGCCAGACGCATAGCAACAGCACGAGTGCACGAACCGTTCGGCCGGTGCTACTTCTCCGAAGAAGATGCATGTCAATCCTTTCGAGGCGTTAGTCTGGCTTTGCCAGGGGATGTACGGGAGCAGGATCGTAAGGGCTCGTGTTCGGATCAAGTCTTGGCGGGAGCCGCCGCCAGCCGTACTGAATACCACAATCATACCGGAGGGACTAGTACCATGCAACCCAAATGTTAATAAACCTGGGTTTACTTTCGTAAGACAAAAGCTGCAAAAACGATTGCACAAAAGCAGTCTTCCGTAAACATCTCCCTCATTTTCAATAGAATACGACTACTCTGGATTCCTTGTAGTTTAGATCACAACTACAATCGGATGTCAAGTGTCTTAATATTTTGCTGACAGGGTACTAGTACCTTCGTTGGTAAGCAGCATCCCCCCGCTCCCCCTGCCTGCCCCGATTAAACTAAGAACATATGTGTGCGCTATTCCGGTTCCGTATAGGACTGCTGCTCGCGCCCTTTTTGTTACTCCCGGCCGCCCGCGCGCAGTCCCCCTGCGCCAACACGCCCGCTTACAGCCCCTGCGAGTTCGTTTTCGAATTAAGCGCGCAGGACGCCGCCGCCAACCCCAATCCCTACGCCAGCGTGCGGCTTCACGCCGAGTTCCGATCCCCCCGCTTCCG
>JAMCRM010000303.1 GCA_023380575.1 Acidobacteriota bacterium
ATGAAAAATCCGGGCAGATGCCCCGGTTGTTCACGAAATAGCCGAAATTGCGGATGCTGACGCCGGCGGCACCGGCGCTCGTCCAAAGATAACCGGCGGGCGGTTTCGCGGTGGGTTCCTGGCCCTCATAGTCGTAGAGCTTGCGGCGTCCGGCGTAGCTGTTCGGCCAGAGTTTCTGCACGTAGTCCGGTGCGATGGCGGCGGTACACCAGTTGTGGCCGTCCGCGCTCACGTCCGAGTTGACGTAAAAGTTGTCCAGCAGGACGAACTCGCGCGCCAGTTTGTGTTCGTTGGGCGTAACCTTCTCGCCAAACAAGGTCAGGGAGGGGTCGCCGTTGCCCTCTTTCATGTCCCCGAGCACCTGGTCATACGTGCGGTTCTCTTTGATGATGTAGATGACATGCTCGATGGGAGGGAGCGGGTTGGGCATATCGAGCTTGTTGTCGTTATAAGGCGAGTTGGCCCGCACCGTCGCGGACCAGGTTTCCAGGTCTTTTTCCGAAAACGGATCGAGGAACGACGCGGTGCCGGTCTGAATGTGCGCCACATACTCGCGGGCGGAAACGCCCGCATGCAGGGGCTCGGGCTTGCGCAAAGGGCTGGGGCCCTGCGGATTAGGGTACGAGCGCAACCCGCGTCCGTTCAACACCACCAGGCCTCCGCCGGGGAGCGCGCGCACGGCCGTCGGATACCAGCCCGTGGGAATGAATCCACGGACGTGGCTGCGTTCCTGCGAGATATCCACGACCGCGAGCGCATTGGCGTCGGAACACACCGCATAGAGCCGTTTGCCGTCCGGGCTCAAGGCCAGGGCGCTGGGGGTCATCCCGAGAGGCTGCCGGGGAGTCATGGCGAGATTGATACTTTCCGCCAGGCTGAGTTCCTTGCCTTCGGTGATGCCGACGGAGTAGACGTTATTGGTATTGGCCGCCGCCACGAAAATACGGCCCATGAAGTGCGGCTCCCCTTCTGCCGCTTCGCCCGCGCCGGTCTGCCATACCATGTCGGTGGGATGCGGACCGAGCCGCACGGCGCTCAGCAGCGCCCCCGACACGGTATCGTAGTGGCCCAGCGAGCCGTCCGTCCAACTGGTGACGAAGAACGACTTTCCATCCGGGTGAAAGAGAATCCGGTAAGGCCGCCGCCCGGTCTTGACGCGGTCGAGGACCATCCCGGACTGGGGGTTCAGCACAACCACGGAATCGTGGTAGAGATCGGCGGCATAGAGCAGGCGCCCGTCCGGCGAGAGGGTGACGTCGCCGATGAAATCGCGGTTGGTGCGCTTGCCCTCGGGCACGATGGCAAAGGTCCGCGCCGGCTGGAGCGTTCCCTGGGAAAACGTGAATTCGAAGACCGAGGCACGCGAACCGCCGCCCACGTAGACGCGGTCGCCTTTGGGGTTGAACGCGATGCCGAGCCAGCCGTCGGGCACCGGAACGCGGCTGAGTTCCCGGGCCGAAGCGGCGTCCAGAACGGAGACGGAGGGCGGATTATAGCCGCCGTTCAGCACCAGGAGATAGCGGCCGTCGCGCGAGAGCGCCGCCGCCATCGGAAATGTGTCGAGCGGCACCTGTTTGCCCGCGGGCTGAAGGCGCCAGCCGCTGTTCAATAGAAAGCCGCCGCCGGGAAGCGGTCCGACCTGCTCGCGCGGCGCCGGTTGCGAGCACAGCAGCGCGGCTGCAATGGGTAATGCGGTCAGAAAAATCGGTTTCATTCGCTGTACTTCTGGGCGATGGGAAAGCGCCGGCCGATACCGAACGCCTTGCTCGTCACCTTCAAGCCCGGCGCCGCCTGTTGGCGCTTGTATTCGTTGCGATCCACCTTGTTGATAATATCAGCGACTACCTGCAGAGGCAGACCCTGTACCGCGGCGATCCGCGCGGGCGACTCGTAGTCCTCCACGTAGCACCGAAGCACGCGGTCGAGGATCCCGTATTCGGGTAAGGAATCGGAGTCTTTCTGGTTCGGCCTCAGTTCCGCCGAGGGAGGCTTTTCGAAAACGCTTTCCGGAATGGCTCCGGGGTGCCGCCGGTTGGCAACCCGCGAGAGTTCATATACCAGCGTCTTGGGGACATCGCTGATAACGGCGAGCCCGCCGCACATATCCCCGTACAGCGTGCAGTAGCCCACGCCGAGTTCGCTCTTGTTCCCGGTGGTGAGAACGAGCGCGCCCCACTTGTTCGACAGCGCCATCAACGTCACCCCGCGCAGGCGGGATTGCAGGTTTTCCTCGGTGGCGTCCGGCGCGGCGCCGGCAAAGAGCGGATCCAACTCCCGCAGGAATCCTTCGTAGGCGGAGGTGATCGGAACCACTTCGAAACGGATCCCAAGATTCCGGGCGAGCGCGCCTGCATCCTGAATGCTCCCCTCGGAGGAATAGGGTCCGGGCATGCCGACGCCACAGACGTTCGCGGCGCCAAGCGCGTCGGCCGCAATGACCGCGGTGAGCGAGGAATCGATGCCTCCGCTGAGACCGATGAGAACCTTGCGGAAGCCGCATTTCCGAATGTAATCGCGGGTTCCGAGCACCAGGGCTTCGTAGGCCGCCTCGCATTCATCTTCGAGGTTCTCGTGCAGATCGCCCTCGCCGCTCCCGGTGTCGAAGAAAACCAGGTCGTCCGTCAAGGATGCCGCGGAAGCCGCCACCCGGCCCTCCGCGTCCATGGCGAAGCTGCTGCCGTCGAAGACCAGGGAGTCATTGCCGCCCACCTGGTTGACATACACGACGGGAATACGATGACGGCGGGCGGTGGTCTGAAAAATCTCCCGGCGCAACGATCGCTTCCCCATGTGATAGGGCGAAGCATTGATGCTGATGAGGATACGGCCACCGGCGGAAGCCAGCTCCTGGACCGGATCCCGGCGGTACAGAGGACGCTGCCAGTACTGCTTATCGTTCCAGGCGTCTTCGCAGATTGTCAGGGCGATTTTGCTGCCGTCCAGCAGCACGATGCTCTGGCTTTCGCCCGGAGCGAAGTAGCGGGCTTCATCGAAGACGTCGTACGTGGGCAGCAGCATCTTCGTCTGGCGGAAGCGCACCTTCCCGCCGCGTAGCACGGCGGCGCTGTTGGTCGCTCTCTTGCCCGTGGAAGATTCGGCACGGCCCACGTAACCGCAGATCAGGGCGATACCGAGATCGGCGGTAGCTGCCGCCAGTTTCTCGACCTGCTGTTCGGAACGTTCCAGAAACGTGGTTTTCTCAATCAGGTCGCGCGGGGGGTAGCCGGTGATCGCCAGTTCCGGAAAGACTACAAGTTCCGCCCGCGACGCAGCCGCCCGGGAGGCGGTGCGCACCATGAGATCCACGTTGCCCGCCAAATCGCCGACCGTAGTGTTGATCTGCCCCAGCGCAATTTTCATCTAAAACTATATTGTACAGAAGGGAGACTTCGATACACAGAGCGAACAAAAAGATGGGAAGAATTTGGATTCTAAGGTGGTGCAAGTGGGGATGGAATTGGCGCTGCGCACCTCACCATCCAGATTACTGATAAGAAAAATTTCTCTACGGATTGGATGACGATTCAGGTTCGGGGTCGAAAATCTCCTGCGTGCTCGCCGCCCAATCGA
>JAMCRM010000304.1:0-11116 GCA_023380575.1 Acidobacteriota bacterium
TCTCGATCCGGGTCAGGTCCCGGTCGATCCCCCGGGTGAGCACCGGTTCAAACATCCTGTTCGGCCTCCTTGCGCAGGGCATTCAGCAGGGCGTCGACCTTCTCCGGGGTCAGGCCGGAGTGGAAGCCCAGGTTCCCCTGCGGCACCGGGGTCTGGCCGCACTCGGCCAGGCACTCCACGCTTTGCAGGGTGAACAGTCCGTCCGGGGTGGTCTCCCCCGGTCCGATGCCCAGCTTCCGGCCGAGATGGTCCAGCAGGTGCTCCGCCCCCATAACGTCCAGGATGGTTCGGGAATCCACGCGCGTGGCCACCCGGAAGCTGATGCGGGCAGGGAAGTTGGCCTTGATCAGCCCGGTGATCACGTCGACGCTGGGCCGCTGCGTGGCGAGCACCAGGTGCATGCCCACGGCGCGCGCCATCTGGGCCAGGCGGGTTACGCTTTCCTCCACGTTGCGGCCCTCCAGCATCATCAGATCCGCCAACTCATCGATCAGGATGAGGATGTAGGGAAGCGGCCGCAATTCTTCGGGCGGCTCCTGGCCCTCCTCGAAGAGGTTCCCGGGAATTTCCTGCAGCTTGCGGATCTTGCGGTTGTACTGGTCGATATTGCGCACGCCCTGTTCGGCCAGCAGGCGCAGCCTGCGCTCCATTTCGAGCACGGCGTTTTTCAGCGCGTTGGTGGCCTTCTTGGGGTCCGTGATAACGGGCGTGAGCAGGTGCGGGATGCCCTCGTATAGCCCAAGCTCCAGGCGCTTGGGATCCACCATGATCAGGCGCACCTCGTCCGGCGTGGATTTGTAGAGGATCGACATGATCATGGAGTTGATCATGACGCTCTTGCCCGATCCGGTGGAGCCGGCAATCAGCAGGTGCGGCATGGATTCGAGCGAGGCCACCTTGATGCGGCCGCTAATGTCCTTGCCGAGCGGAATGGTGAGATGGGAACTGGAGTTGCGGAACTCTTCGGATTCGAGCACCTGCCGCAGCGCGATCAATTCCCGCTTGGTGTTGGGCACCTCGATCCCTATGGTGGGTTTGCCGGGAATGCGTTCGATGAGAATGGATTCGGCCTGCAACCCCAGGCAGAGATCCTCGCTGAGGTTCGTGATACGGCTGTATTTGATGCCGGCGTCGGGCTTGTACTCGAAGGTGGTGACCACCGGCCCGGGATTGATCTGCACCACCGAGCCGAGCACGCCGAACTCCTCGTACTTGGACTTGATGCGGAGGGCGATCTCCTTGAGTTCCTGCTCGTCGTACGGGTTGCGGCCGGGAGGTTCGTTCAGCAGGTCTGTGCCGGGCAGGCGGTAAAGCGGCCTGCAGGGTACTCCGGCTGGCGGCGGGGGTGTCATGGGTGCCGCGGGCGGTTCCGGCACGGCGGCGAGGGGCTGCTCCGCAAGCGGGCAGATGGGGATGTAATCCGCGGCAGGCGGTTCTTCGGCCGGCTCGGCCACGGGATCGGGGTCGAAGGGCGGTGCGTCGTCCAGCGCCGTGTTCTCGAGGGGTGTCTCGACTTCCGGAGCGGGCTTGGTTTTTCTGGCGCGGCGGGCGGCGAGGGCCTCCGCGCGGGCCTTTGCCCTCGCCTCTGCCTTGGCTTTCGCCCGCTCCAGGCGCTGTTGCCGGCGCGCTTCGCGCCACGCTTTCTGCTGCGCCGCCAGGCGGCCCAGGAAGGCCATGGGCGGGGCGAACCATGCGGCCAGCCTGGCAACGCTGAAGGTGGAGACCAGATAGATCGAGACGATCAGGCCGGTGCCGGTAAGCACCGCGGCCCCGGTAGGGTTGAGATTGGCCAGCAGCCAGCCTGCCAGCAACAGGCCGAGCGTACCTCCCAGCCGGATGGCGCCTCCGAAGAGGGTTAATCCGGGGAGGAAGGAGCAGGCCGCCGTGAGGCTCAGGATGAGTAACAGGGATCCGAAAATTTTGATGACCGGCGCCTCGATCTCCTCTGACCGGATCCATTTCCAGGCCAGCAGCAGAGCGAGCAGGGGAAACACGAAAGCCGCCAGGCCAAAGCCCTGCAGCGCAAGGTCCGCGAAATACGCGCCGGGATATCCAATCAGGTTCAGGGGGCGCCCGGGACCTGCAGCGGTATCCCAGGAGGGGTCTTGAGCGTGGTAGGACACCAAGCCCAGGAGCGTCAGAAGCCCGAGCGAGAGGAGCAGAAAGCCCGTGACTTCGTTGAGGCGCTTATGCTGTGTCGGCGATAACAGCTTCATCCCGCTGGCCGGCGGAGGAAAGCCAGAGCAAGGACTATTATGCCAAAAATGATGCGGTAATACACGAAGAAATAGAGCGTCTGGTGACGCAAGTAACGCAGAAACCAGCCGATTACAATACAGCCCGTAATGGCGCTCAGGATTACTCCCACTACGAACGGCGCTACCATGTCCGGGCCGATACCGCCGTGCTTCATCAGATCATGGAGCGCCTTGCCGGCGGCTCCGGCGATAGCCGGCGTGGAAAGCAGGAAGGAGAAGCGCGCCGCCGACTCGCGGTCGAGGCCCCGGAACAGGCCCGTCGTAATGGTGATGCCGCTGCGCGAGGTTCCCGGCACGATGGCGAGCGCCTGGGAGAGCCCGATCACTCCCGCATCGGCCAGGTCCACGCCGGCGAGGTCGCGCTTCTTGCGGCCCTGGCGTTCGCCCGCCCACATGAGTAGGCCGATGAGGATCAACATGACTGCCATAACGTAGGGATTGCGCCAGGTCGTTTCCGCCTGTTTATTGAAGAGCAGCCCGAAAACCCCCACCGGGACCGTTCCAATGGCGAGCAGCCAGAGCAAGGCGCGGTTTTGCCGGAGTTGTTCGTTGGAGCCGTAATTCATGCCAAAGCCCTGCGCCACCAGTTGCAGCCAGTCGCGGAAGAAATATAGCAGCACCGCGATAAGGGTGCCCAGGTGCAAGGCGATATCGAACTCCAGGGTTTCCACCTTCCAGCCCAGCAGCCACGAGGTCAGGTAGAGGTGTGCCGTGCTGCTGATGGGTAGAAACTCTGTTAAGCCTTGCACAATGGCCAGGACGACCACTTGATAGATCGGCATTATAGTTCAGGGTGCAGGGAGGGGCCATCCCTTGTCAAGACCTGGACGGCGCTTACTGTTCCGCCAGCAAACGGGTAACGTCGGCACGGAAGACGGATTCGTCCTCGGCGCCCGAGTAGGTCTTGGCCACCCTCCCCTGGCGGTCGAGGAGGAAGGTGGTCGGCAGGGATTCGATGCGGGAGGCCAGGGGGTCGTCCGCGGACGGCCGTAAGATCGCGTACGGGATGCGGTACTGCGCCACGAATTGGCGAACCTCGGGGGAGCCCGAATCCATGGAAATGCCAGCCACTTCCAGGCCCTTCCCCTGGAAATCGCGCGCCACGCGGACCAGTCCTGGCGTCTCCATGCGGCAGGGCGGGCACCAGGTAGCCCAAAAATTCACCAGCACAACCTTGCCGCGATAATCGCTCAGCCGCCAGGGACGTCCGTCCAGGCCGTTCATCTGGAAGTCCGCAAACGGCTGGCGCTTTTCCATGGCTACCGGGACGGAAGCGGCCGGCTCCGGCTTGAACAGCAGCATCATGAAGGCCCCCGCGGCTACCGCGCCCAGGAGCGGAACAAGTTTTTTGCGCATCCTAACTTTGCGGCCGGGGTGGTTCGATCTCTTTTCGTTCTTGGCGTCGAGACTCGACGCGGCAGGAATCCGCCATTCAAGTAGGCATTCCCAGGCGGGGCAGCACCCACCGCATCAGGGCGAAGTAGCCGATTAGCCCGATCACCATCCACAACCATTCCGGCATAATTGATTATTCTCTGAAAACAAAGATGCGTGGGAGCCCCGGTTCGTAACAGACTATATGTATGAGCCTCGAAATCCAGGAACGGGAACACGAAGGCATTGCCGTGCTCGATCTCAAGGGCCGCATTACCGCCGGCACGGAGGCGGGCCTGTTGCGGGAACAAGTGAAAGCACTCGCGGCGGCGGGCAAAGGCAACGTGATTCTGAACCTGAAGGACGTCGAATACATCGATAGCTCCGGTCTTGGCGCGCTGGTGATTTCGGCTACCAGCCTGCGGAAGGCCGGCGGCAACGTCAAACTGCTCAACCTCAATAAGCGCAACCTGGAACTGCTCGTGATCACCAAACTGGCGACGGTATTCGACCTTTTCCCGGACGAGCAGGATGCCGTTAACAGCTTCTTTCCCGGCCGGGAGATCCGCACCTTCGATATCCTGAGCTTTGTGCAGCAGATGAAGCGGGAGGATTAGACGCGCATGCGACTGGTGATCATCGGCGGAGTGGCGGCCGGTCTGAGCGCCGCCGCGCGCGCCCGGCGGCTGGATAGCGCGCTGGATATCACGGTTCTGGAGAAAGGCAGTGTGATCTCCTATGGCGCCTGCGGCATCCCCTACCTGGTGGAGGGCAAGGTGCGCCGGCCCGAGGAACTGGTCCATTACACGCCGGAGGCCTTCGCCCGCGAGCGCAATGTGACGGTGCGGACGGGCGCGGCGGTGACGGCCATTTCGCACCCGCGGCGCGAAGTGGTGCTCCAGCACGGCGAGCGCGTGCCTTATGACCGGCTGGTTATCTCCACCGGGGCGCGCCCGTTCGACCCGGGGATCGCTGGCGTGGACCGTGAAAGCGTGTTTACGCTGCACACGCTGGAGGACGGCTGCCGCCTGAACCGTTTCCTGGCGGAGCGCCGCCCCGCTACCGCGGCGGTAATCGGGGCGGGGTACATCGGCCTCGAAGCGGCGGACGCCCTGCGGCGGCGTGGCCTGCGGGTGCGGGTGGTGGAGGCCCGCCCCAATGTTCTGAATCGGGAAGATCCCGAATTGACCGCCGCAGTGGCCGCTCACATGGCGCGCTTCGGCGTGCAAATGGAGTTGAACCGCAAGGTCGCTTCCATCGAGGAACTTCGCTGCGACCTGGTGCTGCTGGCGGCGGGCATCCGGCCCAACGTGGAGCTGGCTGCGGCGGCGGGCATCGCGCTCGGCCGCACCGGCGCCATTCGCGTGGACGACCGCATGGAGACCGGCACCCCCGGCATTTTCGCGGCGGGGGATTGCGCCGAAGTGCGGCACCTGGTCACCAACCGGCCGGCTTATATCCCCCTGGGCACTACCGCCAACAAGATGGGGCGGGTGGCGGGGTCGAGCGCGGCGGGCGGGCGGGAACGTTTCGCCGGGGTGGTGGGGACCGCCATCGTGCGGGTCTTCGACCTGGGAATCGCGGTGAGTGGGCTCTCCGTGGAACAGGCCCGGCGCGAAGGTTTTTCCCCGGTTCAGGTGCGCATTACGGCTCCCTCCAAGCCCAAGTATTTCCAGGGCAGGGCCACCACGGTGGAACTGGTGGCCGACCGCGGCACGCGGCGGCTGCTGGGCGGTTCGGTAATTGGAGAAGACGGCGCGGCGGGCCGGATCAACGTGATCGCCGCCGCCCTGCAGGCGCGCATGCGGTCGGACGAATTCGAGGGGCTGGACCTGTGCTACGCGCCCCCGTTCGCTCCGGTCTGGGATCCCCTGCTGATCGCCGCGCAGCAGTTGACCCGGGTACTCGCGGGGCGGTGAGGCGCGGCGATTCGGTATAATGGTATTTCCGAAATTTTCAGGAGAACTCTCTCTAAATGTTTGACCTGTTTCGAAGCCGCGATAAAGCCGTGCGTTTGCTGCTCGGCGGCCTGTTGGTTGTGGTGGCCCTCTCCATGCTCACCTACCTCATTCCGAGCTACGGCTCGGGCGGTTCGGCGGGCGATAACGTAGTCGCCGAGATCGGCAAGCAGCCGCTTACCTTGCAGGAGGTTCAGCGAACCTTACAGGCGCAGATGCGGGGCCGTCAGATTCCGCCGGACATGATCCCCATCATGGTGCCCCAGATCGTCGAGGGGCTCATCAACGAGCGCGCCATGGCCTATGAGGCGCAGCGGCTCGGCTTCAAGGTTACGGACGCGGAAATCGCCAACAGTATCCGCAACATGATCCCGCAACTCTTCCCCGGCGGGCAGTTTGTAGGCAAGGAAGCCTACGCCAACATGCTGGCGCAGCAGAACCTGTCCATTGAGGAGTTCGAACAGGATCTGGCGCGGCAGATCCAGGGTACCCGGCTGCGCGACCTGGTGCTGCAGGGCGTGGTGGTCACCCCCGGGGAGATCGAACAGGAGTACCGCCGCCGCAACGAGAAAGTCACGATCGAATACGTGAAGCTGACCGCCGACAAGCTGCGCAACGAAGTCCAGGTAACGCCGGAGGAGATGCAGTCTTATTTCCGCACCAACCAGGCCAGCTACCAGGTGCCGGAGAAGCGCAATCTGGCCGTGCTGATCATCGACCAGGCCAAAATCGAGCAGTCGCTTAACCCCAGCGATGCCGACCTGGAGCGCATGTACAACCAGAATAAAGACAGTTTCCGGGTGCCCGAACGCGTCAAAGTGCGGCATATCCTGCTGAAAACCAGCGGCAATGCCCAGGCCGACGCGGCGGTCAAAACCAAGGCGGAAGACATCCTCAGCCAGATTAAGAAGGGCGGCAATTTCGCCGAGTTGGCCAAGAAGAACTCCGAGGATCCCGGTTCGGCTTCGAACGGCGGCGAGCTGCCCGATTGGGTGGTGCGCGGCCAGACCGTTCCGGAATTCGAGAAGGTGGCCTTCTCGCTCAATCCCGGCCAGACCAGCGACCTGGTGAAAACGCAGTACGGTTATCACATCATCCAGGTCATCGCCAAGGAACAGGCGCACCTGCGCACTTTCGCGGAAGTGAAGAGCGAGCTCGCCGCGAACTGGAAGAAGCAGCAAGTGAACGAAATCATGCAGCGCAGCATGGACCAGGCCCAGGCCGCGCTCACAAAAGACCCGTCGCATCCGGAGAACGTGGCCGCCAGTCTGAATCTGCAAGTGGTGCGGGCGGACGGCTACGGGCCGGGCAGCACCATCCCCGAGGTTGGGGCGAACAAGGATTTTGAAGACTCGGTCGCTTCGCTGAAGAAGGGCGAGGTGAGCCAACCCGTGGCCCTGCCGGACAACAAGGTCGCCATGGCGGTTGCCACCGATGTTATTCCGGCCCATCCGGCCCCCTTCGCGGAAGTGCAGAGCCAGGTGCGCGAGGCGCTGATAAAATCCAAAGCCGACAAGCTGCTGATGGACCGCAGCAACGAGTTGTATCAGAAGGCCGGCGCCAACGGCGGCGACCTCAAGAAGGCCGCCCAATCCATGGGCCTGGAAGTGAAGACCTCAGAACCCTTCGACCGGCAGGGAGCGGTGGAAGGGCTGGGGCCGGCATCCTACGTTTCCGATGCCTTCCTGAAGCCGGTTGGCTCGCTGATTGGTCCGTTGTCGAATCCGGATGGCCGCGTGATAGCCAAGGTGATTTCCCATGACCAGGCGGACATGTCGAAGCTGGCATCGCAGCGGGAGGCCATCCGTTCGGAACTGAAACAGCGTCTGGCACGCGATCGCGCGGCACTGTTTGAGGCCGGTTTGCGGCAGCAACTGATCAAAGAAGGCAAAATCAAAGTCCACCAGGACGTGATCAGCCGTCTGATGGCCAATTACCGCGGCTAACGCGCATGATACGCGCCCTGCTGGATTTTCTGCGGTCGCTCACCGACCCCGAGCGGCTGATTCTCCTGCTGAGCACGATGCTCTCGGGATGGCTGGGCTACACCGCCCTGTTTGCGGTGGTATTCGCGGAAACCGGCCTGCTGGTAGGCTTCTTCCTGCCTGGCGATTCGCTTCTGTTTACGGTTGGGGTGGTGGCTGGCGCCGGCCACCTCAACATCGTCCTGGTCAACCTGCTGCTGATGTCGGCTGCCATCGCGGGGGATACTGCCGGATACTTTTTGGGGCGTAAGACCGGGCCCCACATTTTCAACCGGCCGGACTCGCGGTTTTTCCGCCGCGAGCACCTGATCCGTACCCATGAGTTCTACGAAAAGTACGGTGGTAAGACCATCATCTACGCACGCTTTATCCCCATCGTCCGGACATTCGCTCCGTTCGTAGCCGGGGTGGGGGAGATGAACTACTTCCACTTTCTCTCCTACAACATCTTCGGCGGCATCGGCTGGGTCTTCCTCATGACCATGCTGGGCTACAAACTGGGCGGAATTGCATTGGTGCGTCAGCATTTCGAGAAGGTGATCTTCGCGATCATCGTGATCTCGGTGCTGCCGGTGGTGGTGGAAGCCGTTAAGGCCCGGCGGCGCACGCCGGCCAACGTCGAAGCTCCCAAATAGGGCCGGGGCCTGCCCGGCCTGGCGCTAATGCACCACCGCGTAAACCGTTACCTGATCTACTGAGACCGGGTTTTCACCGTCATTGGTGATCACCACCCGCAGATACGAGCCATAGACCGGCACCACGCCGCCGCCCTGGTTGGCGAAGTGGAAGTTGGCTCCCGAGATGGTGTCCTGGAGGACGTACCATTCCGCATCCGGCACGGCCCACCAGACCTGTATATTGAGCTTGTCGTTGGCGATATCGACATCCTCCGGGGCTGCGACGGCGATGGAGGCGCCTTCGGCTCCCCCGAAATCGTAGGCGGAATCGAGAACCTTGCTCCCGTTCGCCTCGATGGTGAAGTTCTTGCCGAGCAGTTCCGCAATCACCGAGGAAGCGGCCAGGCGCCGGTCCGTTTTGGAGGACTTGGCCGTTCGCCGCACCACCTGCCTCCGGCCAGGCTTGGGCACGGTATCCTTCGCGGGGAGCGCTACGCTAAAGGTCAGGAAAAGCAGCGCCGCGGCGCCGCCGGTTATCAATTTCCGTTTCATGAGAAGCCTCTCCAAAAGCCATCGGCGGGAACGCTCCGGGAGTTTAGGCTCGTTTGAAGCGTCGTTCCCGGGTGTTGCATCACATCCGGGTAGGCGGGCGGCGTATAATCTAGTCAGTGATGTAGGTCACCTCGCCGACTGGGATAAGAGGGAAAACTAATAGAATGGCAACCATCGAGGTATCACCGGCGCAGCCGTCCACCGGCGCGCCGGAGCGTTCTCGCGTAAACGATTTCAGCATTCAGGTGGCTACCGTAAACGGGTCCGGAAGCCAGACCGCCAACTCGGTTCTGATGCGCGCCCTGTTCCAGATGGGGATCCCCGTCTCCGGCAAGAACATGTTCCCGTCCAACATTGCCGGACTGCCCACCTGGTTTACCATACGCGCCAGCAAACAAGGCTATATCGGCCGCCGCAAGGAGATCGATCTCCTGGTGGCCATGAACCCCGAAACGGCGCGGGAGGACGTCTTCAAACTGGAACCTGGGGCGGCCGTGGTATACGACGAGCCGTTGCATCTCGACGCGCTGCGGCAGGATCTGCATTTCTACCCGGTACCCTTCGATAAACTGGTGGCGCCGGTCTGCCCGGAGGCCAAGCTGCGCAAACTGGTGCGCAACATGATCTACGACGGAATCCTGGCGCATCTCCTGTCCGTGGACATGCAGGAGATCCGCCACGCGCTGGTCAAGCAGTTCGGCAAGCGCAAGGCCAAAGCCGCGGACCTGAACTGGAACGCCGCCCAGGCCGGTTACGAGTACGCCGCCCGGAACCTGCCCAAGACCGACCCGTTCCGCGTGGAGCGCATGAACGCCACCGCCGGCAAGATCATCATCGACGGGAATGCGGCTTGCGCGCTGGGCGCCATGTTCGCGGGGGTCACCGTAGTGACCTGGTATCCTATTACGCCATCGTCGTCGCTGGTGGAATCCCTGATCGCCTATATGAAGCGCTACCGCGCGGACCCGGAGACGGGTAAGGCTACCTACGCCGTCGTGCAGGCCGAGGACGAACTGGCCTCCATCGGAATGGCCCTGGGGGCTGGATGGGCGGGCGCGCGCTCCATGACCGCCACCGCGGGTCCGGGCATCTCTCTCATGTCGGAATTCGTGGGCCTGGGCTACTACGCGGAGGTTCCGGCGGTGATCTTCAACGTCCAGCGCGTGGGCCCCTCCACGGGCCTGCCCACCCGCACGGCGCAGGGCGACCTGCTCTCCACGGCGCTGCTTTCGCACGGCGATACAAAGCATCCCATGTTCTTTCCCTCCTCCCCGGAGGAATGCTTCTCCATGGCGCTGGCAGCTTTCGATTTAGCCGAATATTTCCAGACGCCCGTCTTCGTGATGACGGACCTGGACCTGGGGATGAACAACTGGATGGCCGATCCGTTCCCTTACCCCGAAGCGCCCCTCAACCGAGGCAAAGTGCTCTCCGCCGAAGACCTCGAGCGCCTGAGCGGCTTCGCCCGCTACCAGGATGTGGATGGAGACGGCGTGGGCTACCGCACCCTGCCCGCCACCAACCACCCGGCCGGCGCCTACTTCACGCGCGGAAGCGGACACAATGAACAGGCGCAGTATACCGAGCGCGAAGACGATTATGTCCGCAACATGGACCGGCTGGCACACAAATTCGAGTCCATGCGGACGCGCCTGCCACGGCCCGTTTTGGAATATCGGGAGGGCGCCGGCATCGGGCTGATCGCGATCGGCACGTCCGATTACGCCGCCCGCGAGAGCCGCGACCAACTGGGCGAGGAGTACGGCATTTCGGCAGGCTACATGCGGCCCGTTGCGTACCCGTTTCCGGCGGATCTGGCGGAATTTATCGACCGCCACGAACGCGTTTACGTGGTGGACCAGAATCGCGACGGGCAGCTTCTGGCCCTCATGCGCCTGGAACTGACGCCCGGGAGAATCGCCAAACTGCGCAGCGTCCGCTACTACGGAGGGCTGCCGATCGATGCCCGCACCATCACGGACGAAGTGGTGCGGCAGGAGGGACGATGAGCACTACCACCGCGCAACCGAAAAAGACCAACCGGATCGGGTTGGAGGTTCTGAAGTACAAAGGTTCCAAGACAACGCTGTGCGCGGGTTGCGGCCACAACGCCATCTCCGAGCGCATTGTCGAGTGTTTTTACGAGATGGGGGTGGAGCCCTGGCGGGTGGCCAAGTTCTCCGGCATCGGATGCTCCTCCAAGTCGCCGGCTTACTTCCTTTCCGCGGCGCACGGTTTCAACGGCGTGCACGGCCGCATGCCCGCCATCGCCACCGGCGCGCTGCTCGCCAACCGCACCATGATGGGCTTGGGCGTCACCGGTGACGGGGACACCGCATCCATCGGCATCGGCCAGTTCATGCACCTGGTGC
>JAMCRM010000304.1:11126-11455 GCA_023380575.1 Acidobacteriota bacterium
ACATCCTCGAGGACAACGGCGTTTACGGTCTTACCAAAGGCCAGTTCTCCGCCACCGCGGACCTCGGCTCGAAGCTCAAGACCGGTACCGTCAACGAACTGCCGCCCTTCGACTGCTGCGCGTTGGCTCTCAAGTGGGGCGCCACCCTGGTGGCGCGCTCTTTCTCCGGCGACAAGAAACAGTTGCAGACGATTCTCAAGGCGGCCATCGCGCACCAGGGCCTCGCCGTGATCGATGTGATCTCGCCCTGCGTGACCTTCAACGACCACGAAGGCTCCACCAAGAGCTACAGCTACATGAAGGACCACGAGGAGCCCTTGCACGAGCTG
>JAMCRM010000305.1 GCA_023380575.1 Acidobacteriota bacterium
GTGAGGTTTTGGGCCAGGCCGATTCCGGACAAGGCCAGGCACAGGGGCAGGATCAGTTTCAAATTCATGTGGTGCACCGTTGAAAGAGACTTTATACACCTTTTCGGGTTCGAAGGCCTGCCCCCCCGATGCGATTTACGAGCGGCGGGTGCGGATAGCGATGGCCAGGAGGCCTACGCCGGAGGCCAGAAGACCAAGCGTGGCGGGTTCCGGCACGGTGTCATCGGCACCGCCGATGTTTCCCGGAAAGCCTTTCGGGGTATAGTTGTAGACCACTGTCGCAGAGCCGCTGGTGAGCGTGGCTCCCCCCCACAAAAACATCCTCCGCGTTGCCGGAGGCAAAATCGGCGCTTACCATGTAATGCGGGGCACTGAACACAAGCGTACGCGTTCCCGTGCCGGGCCCGAGAAACGCCCCGAAATCGCCCGATGGAATCTGGATGGAGTGTTGGACGGGGGTAGCCACGGGATCCGGGAAAGTGGTTTTAGTCCCCGGCTGCGCTGTGCCGCTTGCCAAGCTATAACTCAGGGTTCCTGGATCGAGGAGGGTGCCATCGAACAGCCGAACCCCGGCCCCCATGACGTCCACGCGCGCATTGACAAATGTGGCCGCGTCATCTCCCGTGTTGAAGAACTGCAAGCCGGGACGGAACTGGAAGTTGAAATCGAATGAAACCCCGGCGAGGGTGCCCAGGGCAGAGTCAAACAGGTCGAACGCAAAAATTGTGTCCACGCCCGGTTTGGCGGGGGTGATGGTGTATGGTCCTTCCGTTACAATGCTGGCGCGGGCCACCGGCACGCTGGCCGGGATCAGTAGTATCGACACCACAATAAACAGCGAGGAAAGTCTGGCTGCCACGGCTGTACACATATCATCCGGCGCCGGCGTTGAACGGGCCAGGCGTCCTGTTTTTGAAGCCGCAATCGTTCTAGTACTTTTGCGTTTCGAGCGCCGCGCGGCAGGGTCCATGATAGGCTGGCCACTGGAGGGACGCATGTATCTGAGCTACGTTCGCGTGTTAGTGGATCGTTTTGCCGAATGCTTCTGGTTCTATCGCGACACCATGGGCTTCGAGGTTCTGTGGGGAGACGAAGCGAACGTGTACGCCGAGTTTAAGGTCAGCCCGGCCACGAAAATGGCGCTATGCGCCCGGCAGGTGATGGCGGAAGTGCCGGGTGTTTCCGTCGCGCCGGCACCCGCCGCGGACCGGCTCATGCTGGTCTTCGAGGTGGAGGACGTGGACCGCAGCGTAGCCGAACTCCAACGCCGGGGCGTACCCCTGCTTGCCGGCCCGGTAGACCGCACGGCCTGGAATGTTCGCACGGCGCATCTCCGCGACCCGGACGGCAACCTGGTGGAAATCAACCGGCCGCTGGGGCACTAAGCGCGCGTCATGCGCGTAGTAAACTGAAGTTTCACAATGTCCAAGTGGTGGCGGCTCTGTGCATTGCTGGCGTTCGCGCACGGGATTGCGGCGGCGGTGGATTGGAAGGCGCTCAAGCCGCAGGGTTACGTAAGCGATTTTGCCGGCGTGGTGGACCCCGCCAGCCGCGCCCAACTGGAGCGATACGCCGCGGCTACGGAGCGCGCCACCGGCGCCCAGATGGCGTTTGTGACCGTGGCGACGCTGGAGGGCGAGCCCATTGAGGACGTCGCCAACACTATTTTTCGTGCGTGGGGTGTGGGCCGGAAGGGCAAGGACGAAGGGGCGTTGGTGCTATTAGTAGTGGCCGACCGGCGCATGCGCATGGAGGTCGGATACGGCCTGGAACCCATTATCCCGGACGGCTTCGCGGGGAGCGTGCTGCGCCAGATGCGGCCGGCTTTGCGGGCGGGGCGCTACGGCGAGGCCCTGATGGCCGCGGCCCAGACCATCGGGGGGCGCATCGCCCAGGCGAAAGGCGTCACCATTGGAGCGCCGTCCCTGCGTTATGAGAAGCCGGCGCCGGTGGAATCCGTCCCGTGGGTCTGGCTGGTGTTGGCGGGATTTCTGCTGGTGTGGTTTCTGGGCGCCCGCCGGCGCGGGGCGGTGGCATCCGGCGGAGGCGGCTTTCTTCCGGGTTTTCTGCTGGGCGACATAGCCGGGCGTGCCACCTGGGGCGGCCGTTCCGGCGGAGGCTTTGGCGGCTACGATTCCGGCGATAGTTTCGGCGGCTTCGGCGGAGGCGATTCCGGGGGCGGCGGCGCCTCCAGCGACTGGTAGGATATGGAAGGTTTGCTGCGAAAATTGACGGAGAACCTGCGAGCGGCCTACGGTGAGCGGCTGATCTCGATTGTGCTGTACGGTTCGGGCGCGGCCGGAGACCGCCACGCGGCCTACTCCGATCTCAATATTTTGTGCGTGCTGGACCGTATCACTCCCGCCGAGATGCGCGCTTCTGGCGAGGTGTTCCGCTGGTGGCGGAAGCACGGCAACCCGTCCCCGCTGCTGCTGACGGAACAGGAACTCCGCTCTTCCACAGACGCGTTCGCAATCGAGTTCCACGATATCCGCGCAAGCCGTCGCGTGTTGTGGGGGCAAGATTTTTTTGCAGACCTGGAAGTGGACGACTCGTTTTACCGCGCGCGGGTGGAACACGAGCTTCGCGCGAAATTGCTGCGGCTCAGGCAGAAAGCCGCCGGGATGATGGCCGACGAGGCGCCTTTGCGGCGTCTGCTGGTGGATTCGGTCTCGGTTTTCTGCGTGCTCTTCCGGCACGCGCTGTTGTTACAGGGAGTCGACCCCGGGACCAGGAAACGGGATATTCTGGCGCGCGCCGAGGCTGCCTTCGGCATAGATGCGGCGCCGGTGACGAAGCTGCTGGATATTCGCGAAGGGCTCGTCAAGCCCCGGGATCTCCATCCCGCGGCCGTGCTTCCCGCCTACCTGGCGGCGATTTCTACCGTCATCGAAGCGGTTGACCATCTGGGAAAATAGACTGAGGAACACATGAAAGCGCTCTGGATTGCCGTTTTGGCTGTTGTCGTTCTCGGAGTGATCTTTGGGGCCAGGTACGTCGGTATCCGGAACCAGTTGGTGACCGAGCGCGAGGCCATCAATGCGGCCTGGGCGCAGGTGGATGTGGCGATTGAGCGGCGCGCCGACCTGATTCCCAACCTGGTGGAGACCGTAAAGGGCTACGCGGCGCACGAAAAAGGGGTTATCGACGCGGTGGCTAACGCCCGCAGCGCCCTGGCCGGTGCGCGCACGCCGCAGCAGCGCATCGCGGCCAACGGACAGCTCGACAATGCGCTCTCGCGCCTGCTGGTGGTGGTTGAGAACTATCCGCAATTGCGCGCGAACGAGAATTTTCTGCGCTTGCAGGATGAATTGGCCGGGACGGAGAACCGGATTGCGGTGGAGCGCCGCAAGTACAACGAAGCGGTGCAGAAGTACAATACGGAAATCGAGCTCTTTCCCAACAATATCGTGGCGTCGCTTTCCGGGTTCACGCGCAACGATGCTTATTTCAAGACGGACGCGAACGCCCGCGCCGTCCCGGCCGTAAAGTTCTAGCCGGAGAGAGTGGAGTACCG
>JAMCRM010000306.1 GCA_023380575.1 Acidobacteriota bacterium
CGCGGCATAAAGGCGGGAGGAAAACGCTATGCTGAGATGAATCGGCGTCATGGCGCTACTTGCCTCATCGGCGGTTGCGCTGCGGCCCAACGTGGCCGTGGCAAAGGACCGGGACGATTACCATCACGCGCAGGAGGAATACCAGGAGCAGCTTCAACACCAGCGGGAAGAGGCGCGCGAGCACGGCTATTATAACTACGGGCCGTATTATAATCCGTATTACAAGGGCTTCTATTACGGCAATCACTATCCGTATTACTACAATCGCGGCTACTCCCGGCACGATGAGCACTACAATGAGCACCATGGCCACGATCGGGACGACCGGCACTGATCGCGGTGAGACCCGCACGTAAGCGTTCTCAAGACGGGTTCTCGCACTCCGAGATTATCCGCTATTTGGGCGATCCCACCAGCCGGCACGTCACGGAAGAGGCGCTGGCGCGTGCCGGCGATATGAAGACGCTGATCGAGCAATCCGGCCCGGCCACATTGCCGCGCTCCGCGACGTAGAATATTCCCATGAGAATTCACAAGAGCGCGCAGGCCGCCGGGATTTCCATCGTCTTCCTGCTCGCATCGACGGCCTCCGCCGAGGCGGCGAACTGCGAAGCTTTGGCAAAGCTCGCGCTTCCGCATACGGTCATCACGGCGGCCGAATCCATGCCCGCCGGCTCCTTCACGCCGCCGGGCGGCCAGGCGATTTCGAACCTGCCTGCCTTCTGCCGCGTCGCGGGCGCCATCCAACCGAGCGGCGATTCGGACATTCAGTTTGAAGTATGGATGCCGGGTTCCGGGTGGAACGGAAAATTTCAGGGCGCCGGCAACGGCGGCTTCGCCGGCTCCATCGGTTTCGCCACTATGGCTTCGGCGTTACGGCACGGCTACGTCACCGCCGGCACCGATACCGGACACCACGCACAGGGAACCGATGGAAGCTGGGCGTTGGGGCATCCGCAGAAAATCGTCGATTTCGGCTATCGCGCGATTCACGAAACCGCGGTCAACGCCAAGGCGATCACCCGCGCGTTCTATGGCAAAGAACCGCAGCGCTCTTATTTCAGTTCCTGCTCGAACGGCGGGCGGCAGGCCTTGATGGAAGCCCAGCGCTTCCCCGCCGACTACGACGGCATCATCGCCGGAGCGCCCGCCAACTTCTGGACGCATCTCATCGCCGGGTCCGCCTGGGATGCGCAGGCGATGGCGGAGCCGGGCGGCTACTTCCCGCCTTCCAAGCTGCCGGCCATAGAATCCGCCGTCCTGGCCGCCTGCGATGCCCTCGATGGCGTCAGGGACGGCATCATCAACGATCCCACGCGCTGTCACTTCGCTCCCTCCACGCTCCTGTGCAAGGGGCCGGAGTCCGACAACTGCCTCACGCAGGCGCAGGTGGCAACGCTCGAAAAGATTTATGCCGGGCCCCGCACCGGCGCGGGCGAGCAGGTCATGCCCGGCTACTCCCCGGGAGCCGAAACCGGAGCCGGCGGCTGGTCCCCGTGGATCACCGGGCAGGCGCCGGACAAGACCGCTCAATACACTTACGCGACCCAGTTTTTTAAGAACATGGTGTACGACAACCCGCAATGGGACCTCCGCACCTTTCAACTGGATCGCGACGTGAAAACAGCCGATGACAAGTTCGGCCGCATCCTCAACGCAACGGACCCCGACCTGAAGGCCTTCCAGGACCGCGGCGGAAAGCTCATCCTCTACCATGGCTGGGGCGATGCCGCCATCCCGCCGCTCAACACCATTCATTACTACCAGAGCGCCGTCTCGAAGATGGGCGCGGACGCCGCGGAGCAGTTTCTGCGGCTCTACATGGTACCGGGCATGCAGCACTGCTCCAAGGGACCGGGCCCGGACGCCTTCGGACAGATGGGAGGAGCCCAGGGCGATGCGCGGCAAGATATGGAAGCGGCCCTGGAGCGCTGGGTCGAGGAAGGGACCGCGCCAAACCAGATCGTCGCCACGAAATACAAAAACAGCGCCAATCCGGCCAGCGGCGTCGTCCGCACCCGCCCGCTCTGCCCCTATCCCGAGGTGGCGCGCTGGAAAGGAACCGGGAGCACCGATGACGCCGCCAATTTCGTGTGCGCCAAACCGGCGCCGCGGTGAGCCGGACGCTCTGCCGCCGCGACGACGAAACAAATCTTTGGTAATATCGGTCTTCGATCATGCCAGAACACATTCAAAACGCAGTATCCCGCCGCGCGTTGCTTCGGAACGCGGCGCTCGGCGCCGTGCCGGCGCTCACTTCCTGGAATCGCCTGAATGCCGCTCCCCGGCGCGGCCGGCCGAACGTACTCGTGATTCTGGCGGACGACCAGGGATGGGGCGACCTGAGCATCGACGGCAACACGAACCTGTCCACGCCCAACATCGATTCCCTGGCGCGCGACGGCGCGCTCCTGGATCGCTTCTACGCCTGCCCCGTGTGCGCTCCGACGCGCGACGAATTCCTGACGGGCCGCTATCACTCGCGCGGAGGCGTGCGCGGCGTCAGCACGGGGGCCGAGCGGCTGAACCTGGACGAAAAAACCATCGCCGACACTTTTAAGTCCGCCGGCTATGCGACCGGCGCCTTCGGCAAGTGGCACAACGGCTCCCAGTTCCCCTATCACCCGAACGCGCGCGGCTTCGAGGAATACTACGGGTTCACCTCCGGCCATTGGGGAAGCTATTTCGATCCCGAACTCGATCACAACGGCAAACTGGTGCGCGGCAAGGGCTATATCACCGATGACCTGACGAACCACGCCATGGACTTCATGGCCCAGCACAAAGACCGTCCTTTCTTCTGTTACCTGCCCTTGAACACGCCGCACTCGCCCATGCAGGTTCCCGACCGCTTCTTCGAGAAGTTCGCGCATGCCGATCCGAAACTGCGCGCCCGGGACACCAGCCTGGAGGATCTCGGCATGACCCGCGCCGCGCTGGCCATGTGCGAAGCCATCGACTGGAACGTGGGCCGCCTCTTCGCCAAACTGGACGAGTTGAAACTTCGCGACGATACCATCGTGATCTACTTCAGCGACAACGGGCCGAATAGCTGGCGCTGGAACGGCGGCATGAAGGGCCGTAAAGGGTCGGTGGACGAGGGAGGCGTGCGGGAGCCCTTCATGATCCGCTGGCCCGGGCACATCCGGGGTGGCACGCGCGTCCCGCAGATCGCCGGGGCCATCGACCTGCTGCCGACGCTGGCCGATATGGCGGGTATCCCGGTCGTCAGCACCAAGCCACTCGACGGCAAGAACATCAAGCCGCTGCTGCTGGGGCAGGCGAAGAACTGGCCGGACCGCATGATCTTCTCCCTGCAGGGAAAGAAGATCAGCGTGCGCACCCAGCAGTACCGCCTCGATCCAGCCGGAAAGCTGTTCGACATGGTGGCCGACCCCATGCAGGACCACGACATCTCCAAGGAAAAGCCAGAGATCGCGGCGAAACTGCAACGGGCCATGGATGAGTGGGGCAAGGAGATGCTACCGCTGGTCGGCGAAGATGACCGGCCGTTCCCGGTCGGCTACTCG
>JAMCRM010000307.1 GCA_023380575.1 Acidobacteriota bacterium
GTGCACCAGTTCGTGCACGATGGTGCATTCCATGTCCCGCCGCAGTTCCGTCCCTTTCAGGTTATAGTCTTGCGGATCCAGGACGTTGATCACGGCGACTTTCTTATCCGAATCCCATTCCGCATTGCCCCAGGTATCCTTGTCCAGGACAGATTTCCGCACTACCTGAATGGCGATATTCCAGTCTTCCATTCCAAGGCGCTTCTGCCAGCCCTTCAATTGCCGTTCCAGTTGGACATGCAACGGCGGCTGGCCAAGACTGGTAATTACAAAAACGAGCCCCGCAACCAGGGTTTTCATTGAGAAGACGCGATTGTACTACATGGCATCGCGAGAGCGAAATAGTACTTTCTGGCCAGCATCGAGCGTCTTTAGAATCATCTCGGTATCGAAGACGCAGCCGCCCCAGGTTCCGCCGCTCACGTTCTGCAGCGCGGCCCAGAGGCGGGTGTCGGCCGGCAAGGCGGGGTCGGGCGCAAGGGCCGGACGCAGCGGACGGGCGGCAAGCACGCGGGCGCCTTCTTCCGCTCCGAAGACGCGCCCTTCGCAGCCGACCAGATGGACCGATCCCTCCAGATTCACGCGGTCGATGACGATTTCAATCAGGTCGCCGTCGAGCACCTTGCCCACAGGCCCGCCGGCAAGCGCTTCCGGCGAGACATGCCCGATGCAGGCTCCGGTGGAGACGCCACTGAACCGCGCATCCGTCAGGACGGCAATTTGCTTACCGAAATCGAGGTGCTTGAGCGCGGAGGTGATCTGGTAAATCTCCTCCATGCCGGAACCCATCGGACCGCGGCAGATCAGCACGAGGATATCGCCGGGCTTCAGGCGGTCCGGTCCTTTGCTTTTGATCGCGGCGATGGCGGCGGTTTCCGTGCAGAACACTCGCGCCGGCCCCGTGTTGCGGTAAACGCCATCGGCATCCACCACGCTCGGATCGATGGAGGTGCTCTTGATGACTGAGCCCTCCGGCGCCAGATTGCCCTTGGGGAAAGTCACGGTGGAGGTGAGTCCGCGCGTGCGGGCGGATTCGGGGTCCATGATGACATCGTCCGGGTCGATGCCGTCGCGCTCCTTCAGAACCCGGCGCAGGGAGGCGCGCCGTTCGGAATGCTCCCACCAGTCGAGCGCATGGCCCAGCGTTTCCCCGCTGGCGGTCAGGACATCGAGTTCGAGCAAGCCGGCGCGCCGCAGATGCAGCATCACTTCCGGCACACCGCCGGCGAGGAAAACCTGCACGGTGGGAAATGCGCGCGGCCCGTTCGGCAGCGCATCCACCAGACGGGGAACCTGACGATTGAAATGCATCCAGTCTTCCGCCGTGGGGCGGCGCAGGCCGGCGGCGTGGGCCACCGCGGGCAGATGCAGGATGAGATTCGTGGAGCCTCCGAACGCGGCGTGAACCACCATGGCGTTATGGAAGGAAGCCTCGGTCAGGATGTGCTGCATGGCGATGCCGCGGGCTTCGAGCGCGAGCGCGGCACGTGCCGACCGGCGCGCCATATCCAGCCAGATGGAATGGCCCGAAGGAGCCAGCGCCGCATGCGTCAGGGTGAGGCCGAGCGCTTCGGCAACCACCTGGGATGTAGCCGCGGTGCCCAGAAACTGGCAACCGCCCCCGGGTGTGGCGCAGGCGTGGCACAGGTTCTCCGCCGCGTCTTCCAGACTGATCTGGCCGTGGGCGTAGCGCGCTCCCACCGACTGCACCCGGCCGGCGTCCTCGCCCTTTTCCGGCAGCAGCGTAACACCGCCCGGGACGAGCACGCACGGCAGATCGTGCATGGAAGCCAGTGCGAGCATCATGGCGGGCAGTCCCTTGTCGCAGGTGGCCACCCCGATCACGCCGTTGCGCGTGGGCAGCGAGCGGATGAGGCGGCGGAATATGGTGGCCGCATCGTTCCGATAGGCCAGGCTGTCGAACATCCCGGTGGTTCCCTGCGTGCGACCGTCGCATGGGTCGGTGCAGTAGCCGCCGAAGGGCACGGCCCCCAGCGACTTCAGTTCCTTCGCGGCCGCCTCCATCAGCAGGCCGACCTCCCAATGCCCCGTGTGGTAACCGAGGGCGATCGGCGTGCCGTCAGCGGCGCGAATGCCCCCGTGCGTGCTGAGGATCAGAATTTCCTTGCCGCCCAGCGCGCCGGGGTCCCAGCCCATGCCGGCGTTCTGGCTCCAACCGAACAGGTCGCCCGAAGGGCGCGACAGCAACATCCCGGAAGTGACCGGCAGCGAGCCCTGCGGCCCGGCTGCCTTGGAATTCACGTCAAAAAGCGAGGAGTCGCCGGAATCGAAGATGGTTTCAAACGGGATCATAAGAAACACCGATCTTAACAGAGGCGGTGTACAGTGGGGGGCGTATGCGGTTTGCGGTGATGGCGGCGGTTCTCCTCCTCTGCGGAAGCGACGCGGCGACCACGTATCAGGTCGCCGCGTCAATGAATCCCCTGTCGCAGTGATAGAATTCTCCCCATGGACTCCTCCCGCAGGGTATTTCTGGGTTCACTTACGGCCGCTTCCTACGACAGGGTGAAAGGGGCTAACGACCGCGTACAGGTCGGATTTATCGGGTTTGGGCTCATCGGGCACCAGCACGTCAACGACTTCAAGAACCAGAAGGACGCGGACCTGGCCGCAATGTGCGATGTATACCAGCCGAGGCTCGAAGAAGGCGTCGCGGCCTGTGGCGGACGCGCCCGGCCTTATCACGATTTCCGGAAACTGCTGGACGACAAGGAAATTCAGGCGGTGGTGGTCTCGACGCCCGACC
>JAMCRM010000308.1:0-7772 GCA_023380575.1 Acidobacteriota bacterium
CACTCCTCACCCGATGCGCAGTATCGCGCCTCGAAGCTCAAATATTTCCTCTATCGCCGCGCGCTGGGCCAGGTGTTCGATTATGTTCGCGACTACTCGAAGCGGAACGGCCGGCAGGTGGCATGCTATGTGGCCACGCACTCCCTGTTGAACTATGCCCAGTGGAAAATCGTCAGCCCCATGTCGAGCCTGATTGGCGTGGGGGCGGACGGATACATCGCGCAGGTCTGGACCGGCACGGCCCGCACTCCCAATATGATGGACGGCGTGCGCAAGGAACGCACGTTCGAAACCGCGTTCCTGGAGTACGGAGCCATGAAGAGCATCGTGCGCGCGACCGGCAAAAAGGTCTGGTTCCTGCACGACCCCATCGAAGATCGCCCGGACTACTGCTGGGAGGATTACCGCGGTAATTGGGAAAGCACGGTGGTGGCCTCACTGCTGCATCCCGAGGTGTGGCGCTATGAGGTAATGCCCTGGCCGGACCGCATCTTCACGCGCGATTACCCCGTCAGAAACCTGCGGGACCTGCCGCCCGGAACGCAAGTGCCGCGCATCGGCATACCGGATTGGTACGAGACCGAGTTGCAGGCCGTGATTCGCGTGCTGGGCGATATGAAGCAGGACCACGTGAGTTGGATCTCCGGCGGAACCCCGGGCATCGGCATTCTGGTTTCCGACACCATGATGTTCCAGCGCGCCGGCCCACAGCCCTCCGACGGGGCGCTGGGCTCGTTCTACGGACTCGCCCTGCCGTTGCTTTCGCGCGGTGTCCCGGTGGAGCCCGTCCAACTCGAGCACGTGGAACAGCCCGGTTTCCTCGATCCCTATCGCGTCCTGCTGCTGACTTATGAGGGACAGAAGCCGCCTTCCGCGAAGCTGCACGTGGCGCTCGCGGAATGGGTGAAGCGCGGCGGAACGCTCGTGGTGGTGGACGACGACGGCGATCCGTACAACGCCGTGCGCGAGTGGTGGAACACCGCGCCAATGCGGTATGCCACGCCGCGGTTGCACCTGTTCGAGCAGCTTGGAGTACCGGCCGGGATGCCCGGAGTGCATGGTTCGGGTAAGGGATTCGTGGTGTATGAGAAGCTTTCCCCCGCCGCGCTGACCCGCGAAGCGTTCGGTGGCGAGCGCGTACGCGGCATTGTGCGCCGCGCCCTCAACGCGGCCGGCATTCCGTGGAGGGAGGCGGCGGCCCTGGCGCTGCGGCGCGGACCGTACGTCATCGCTTCCGGGCTGGAAAACCCGGGCGCGACCCCAGTGGTATTGCCAGGCAGATATGTGGACCTGTTCGATGCCCGGCTGCCCATTTTGGAGCAGCCACGCATCGAGGCGGGCCGGCACATGCTGCTGGTGGATTTGGACACCGCGCAGCCGGGCGTGGCCGCGGCCGCTTGCCGCGTGCGCGAGGAACGCCGCTCCGGCAATGCCATCGCCTTTCGCGCCGAGGGCATCGCCGGTACCCGCGCGGCGGTGCGCGTAAAGACCGCGCAGAAACCAGCCGCCGTTCTCATAAACGGCCGCCCGCTGCCCGGCTGGCGCTATGAGGAGGGCACCGTCTGGCTCACCTTCGCCAACTCGCCGGACGGCGTGGAGATAGCAATCCGATAGGCGCCGCCCAGCGACTCCGCAAGCCAACAAGCGCGGCGGGATGTATAATATCCCCGGCCGGAAGGCAGGCCCAGGGAGACAACATGGTTCGATTCAGCATCGCCGCACTGATGGGCGTCCTCATATGTGCGCCCGCAGTATTCGCGCAGGGCGCCGCGTCGGCCCAGATCAACGGTGTGATTCGGGATGCCTCGGGAGCGGTGGTCCCGGGCGCCGCCATCATCGCCACCAACGCCGATACGCAGGCGCAACGGAAAACCACTTCGAACGACGATGGCGGCTACATGGTTCCGCTGCTGCCGCCCGGCAAGTACCGGATATCCGTGGAAAAGACCGGATTCCAGCCGCTGTTGCGGTCGGGAATCAGCCTGGAAGTGGACCAGGTAGCCACTATCGATATGGTGATGCAGGTGGGAAACGTGAGCCAGGCAGTGGAGGTGGTGGCCTCCGGCCCGCTGCTGGCCGTAACCAATCCCAATTTAGGCGAGGTGGTGAACAATGTCCAGGTGGAGAGCCTGCCCATGAACGGGCGCCAGCCGTTCCGGCTGCTGGAACTGACCCCGGGGGTCTTTAAGGCGCCCTCCTCGAACGGCCAGTACCAGGATGTTCCAGTGAATCAGGGCAATGAGTCCATTTTCTCCATTAGCGGAGGCCGCGCGCGCACCAATGAGGTGCTGATCGATGGAGTCCCCTCCACGGTGGGGACGGGAAACACCATCACCACCATTCCGCCAGTGGATGCCACCGAGGAGTTCAATGTTATGAGCGGCCCGTTGAAAGCGGAGTGGGGGCGCACGGGCGGTGGGGTGCTCAACGTTTACACCAAATCCGGCGTGAACCGGGTGCACGGTGGCATTTTCGAGTTTCTGCGCAATGAGTCTTTCGATGCCAACGACTTCTTCGCCAACACGGTGGGGCAGAAGAAGCCCAAGTTTCGCCTCAATCAGTTCGGCTTCACGCTGGGCGGACCGGTTTACCTGCCGAAGCTCTACAACGGCAAGGACAAGACCTTCTTCTTCGTGGACTACCAGGGGACCCGCTGGGTGCAGGGGTCGTCCTGGTTCACCACCGTGCCGACGGCCGAGCAGCGGGCGGGGAACTTCACCCGCACCCTTACCGCCGCAGGGGGGCTGGTCACGATCTTCAATCCGTTCAGCACGGTGCGGGACCCGAACAACGCCACGCAGTACGTGCGTACCCCGTTCCCAGGGAACATCATTCCTTCGTCCATGCTAAACAGCGTGTCGCAGAAGGCGCTCACCTATGTCCCCATGCCGAACGTCCCCGGCAACCAGTACACTAACGTCAACAACTACCTGAGCGACGCTGATCGCACCATCAACGAGACGGCGCTGGGAATTCGCATCGACCACAACTTCGGGGAGCGGGAGAAGCTGTTCGGGCGGGTGGCCATCAACCGGCATGGCCTGAACCAGCCGGACTTTTACGGAACGGTCGCCTCGCCCGGGGACGGTGCGCTGGGAACGGTGGTGCTGAATGCCACCGGCGCTTCCATACAGAGCGCCACCACCATCAGTCCGGCCTCGGTCTTGGGCGTGAGCCTGGGGTATGCCCGATGGGTGTGGAACCGCCGCCAGCGTAGCTGGGGTTACAATCAGGAGGATTTGGGGCTGCCTTCTTCCTACGTGAAGCAGTTGCAGTACCAGTTATTCCCGGCCTTCAGCATTGCCAACAGTGGGGGCATCGGCGGGGGAAGCGGCCTGACGCTGATGAGCCAGGACACCTCCAGCCTGCTGGTTTCGCTTACCCGCATCATGGGACGCCACACGTTCAAGACGGGCGTGGACGTGCGCATGCTGCGCAACTTCCTGATTACGGGCGACCCGGCCGGCAGTTTCAGCTTCACCCAGGCCATGACGTCGGGTCCCAACCCGAACGTCTTTTCGGCGGCGGCCGGCGCGGGCATCGCCAGTTTTATGCTGGGGGCGTTCAGTTCCGGCAGCGTCAACATCCTCGCGGGTGCCTCGCAGAAAGCCATGTACTACGCGGGGTACATCCAAGACGATTTCCGCGTGAATACGAAGTTCACGGTGAACTACGGGCTGCGCTGGGAAACCACCAGCCCGTTTACCGAGCGCCACAATCAACTCAACCGCTTTAACCCCACGCTGACCAGCCCCGCGGCCAACTCGCAGTTTCCCAACCTGCAGGGCGGCCTCGAGTATGCCTCCTCAAGCAACCGGCGGATGTATCCCTGGGACCTGAATAACTGGCAGCCGCGGCTGGGATTCGCGTACCATGCCATGACCCACACGGTCCTGCGCGGTGGCATTGGGCTGGTGTATTCCTTCTTTCCTACAGCCAACGCCGATACGGGCTTCAGCCCCAACCAGGGCTTCTCCGCCACCACGCCGTTCCTAGGCACGGTGGATGGGGTGACGCCCTATAACCTGTTAAACAACCCCGCTCCGAAGGGACTGAATCAGCCCACCACGGCCAGCAACCTGGGCGCGGCCACTTTCCTGGGTCAGAACCTGACGGTGTGGGACAAGGAGCCGAGCACGCCGCGCGTGTGGCAGTGGAACTTCGATATTCAGCACGAACTCAAAGGCTTTCTGTTCGATCTGGCATACGTGGGTAGTAGGGGTGCGAACCTGAACTCCCCGCTGCAGATCAACACGCTTTCCCCTGACTACCTCTCTTTGGGCAGCGGGCTGCAGCAACTGGTGAAGAATCCCTTTGCGGGGACCATTACCACCGGCACACTGGCCAATGCGACGGTGCAGCGTTATCAATTACTGCTGCCTTATCCGCAATACACCGGGATTGCCGTCCAAAACCGGACGTGGGGCCATTCCGAATACCACGCCATGGAGCTCAAGGTGAAAAAGCGCATGTCGCGCAGCGTCACGATGCTGTTGGGCTACACCGTCAGCAAGCTCTTTTCGGATGTTTCCAACACCGTGACCAACAACGGCAACAATCTGGATCGGGGGCTGAACTCTACAACTCAGAACCCATACAACCTGGACGCGGAGTGGTCGGTCTCCGAGATGGACATTCCGAACTACCTGAGCTTGAGCACGGTGGCCGAGCTGCCGTTCGGGCCGGGGCGCGCGCTGCTTTCCAATACGAAGGGCGTGGTCTCGAAGCTGGTGGAGGGCTGGGAACTCAGCACCGTGCTGCTGGGGCGCAGCGGGTTCCCGCTGGTGTTCAGCGCGCCGGGGGTGATCGTGGGTAACCGCCCGAACCGTAGCTGCAGTGGCGTGATCGAGGGCGGGCGGAGTAAGGACCAGCGAGTAAAGAAGTGGTTCGACACGGGCTGCTTCTCGGTTCCCGCCCCGTTCACCTTCGGGAACGACTCCCGCACCAATCCGGATATCCGCGGCCCCAGCTTCACTCAACTGGACATCGGCCTGGCCAAGCACCAGAAGCTGTTTCGCGAGGCGGCCACCCTGACGTTCCGGGCGGAAGCGTTCAACGTGTTCAATACGGTGCATTTCGCGCCGCCAGAACTGGCCGCTAATAACAGTGCGTTCGGACGGATCTCGGTGATCAGCGGCAAGCCG
Organism: Acidobacteriota bacterium; assembly: GCA_023380575.1. The sequence goes on from JAMCRM010000308.1 coordinate 5,145, forward strand.
CGGGTGTTGCAGTTCGCAATAAAACTGCGGTTCTGAATTGACGCAGAGGTTTTTCGGTCAGCGAGAAAAACCAGGAGCCATTCCAGTTCGTGATGGTGGGAACGTGCAGCAACCTCCGGGAACTGACTGGCTGCCCGTGTCAAGGGCGGAGTAAAAGGGAACCACTTCCGGCGCTCCAGGCACCGGAGGATTTGCGTTGGGGTGGCGGCCCCTGTTTTTATGAGGAAATGGAGCCACCCGCCGGGGTTGAACCGGCGACCTGCTGATTACGAATCAGCCGCTCTACCAACTGAGCTAGGGTGGCTAGTGGTTGACTATTTCCTTTATAGCACTCTGCCCGCCGCCGCTCAACCGCGCTACAATCGCTTTGCTATGGAAAACCTGATCCTCGCCTCCTGTCTCGCGCTGGCCGGGCTTGCGGCGGCCGCAGCTTCCAGCGACGAGCTCCAGACCGCGGCCGGGAAGATCACGATCACTCCGATCCAGCATGCCAGCCTGCTTCTCGAGGCCGGCGGGCAAACCATCTACGTCGATCCCGCCATGGGCAGCTACGAGGGACGCCCGCGCGCGAACCTCATCCTTCTGACCGATACCCATTCCGACCACCTGGTTCCCAAAGTCCTGGCTCAACTGCGGCAGCCCGGAACGGTGATCTTCGCGCCCGAGGCCGCCGCCCAGACCGTCGCCGGCGCCGCCATCATCCGCAACGGCGAAACCAGGCAGTTCGGCAAATGGAGCATTGAGGCAATTCCGATGTACAACCTGACCCGCGGACCGCAGCCCGGCAAGTTTTATCACGAAAAGGGCCACGGCAACGGCTACGTCCTAACCTATGGGGGAAAGCGCCTCTACATCGCAGGCGATACGGAAGCTATTGCGGAAATGAAGGCGCTGCGGGACATCGATGTCGCCTTTGTCCCCATGAACCTTCCTTATACGATGCCGCCCGAGGAGGCCGCCGGCGCCGTCCGCGCCTTCCACCCCAAAATCGTCTACCCGTATCACTACCGCGGCTCGGACTTGGCGGTTTTCGAAAAGGCGTTGGCCGGAACCGGCATCGAGGTGAGATTGCGGGACTGGTACGGGCGCTAAGGCGTGGGTTTCGCGTCCTGTTCCTGAAGGATGAATACCTTCTCGCCGGGACGCACCAACTTCAAACGCTGCCGGATCTCGAGTTCCTGCTCCGACTGGCTTTCCCGCAGCCGGTCGATTCTGTCCCGCTTAAGCTCGATCTCCCTGGCGAGGTCCCCATTCCGCTTTTCCAGTTGCTGGATTTCCTGGCGTTTCTCCATCAGCGCGGGGATCCCGTGCGGCCCGCGTAACGTGAAAAACGCATATCCGACCACCACGAGAATACCCGCGGCGAAGGCGCTTTTTATGAACGAAGCTCTCATCGCATCAGAAGCCTGGAAGATAATAGTAACATCTGTGAGAAATCCCGTACGCGAATTTTTATATGACCGATAAAATCGTGGTCCTGAGCACCTGCGGCAGCACGGAAGAGGCGGAGAAGATCGCACGCGAGCTCGTCGAGAACCGGTTGGCGGCTTGCGTGAACGTGATTTCCGGTGTGCATAGCGTATACCGCTGGCAGGGCGCCGTCGAATCCGCCACGGAAGCGCTGCTGCTCATCAAATCGTCTCGAGACCGCTTTGAAAGCTTGTGTGGCGCGCTGCAGAAAATGCATTCTTATCAGGTTCCGGAGGTCCTCGCTTTGTCCGTGGTCGAAGGTTCTGCCAATTACCTGAACTGGCTCGAAGGGGAACTGCGTGGCTGATCTGAACGCCGGCGTGGACCCGGTGCGGCTGTATAATGATATACGTTCTAAGCGGAACGATCTCCTGGCCGTTGGTCTGGCGATGGTCTTCGATATGGACGGGGTCATCATCGATTCCAACCCGATGCACCGGGAGGCGTGGCGCATTTATAATCTCCGTTTCGGGGTCGAGACGACCGAAGCCATGCACCAGCGCATGTACGGCAAACGGAACGATGAAATCGTACGCGATTTTTTCGGGGCGCATCTCAGCGAGGAAGAGGTTTTTGCGCACGGCGCCGCCAAGGAGCGGCTTTACCGGGAGATGATCGCATCCTCCATAGAACAGGCGCTGGTACCGGGCATCCGAGGCTTTCTAGATCAGTTGCGGGGATCTCCCCTCGGCGTGGCCACCAACGCGGAGCCTGCAAACGTGGAGTTCATTCTGGAGGCGTCCGGCCTGCGCCGCTATTTCCGCGTGATCGTGGACGGCCATCAGGTCCGGAAGCCGAAACCCGATCCCGAGATCTACCTTCTTGCCTCGCAACGGCTCCAGACAAGCCCGCCGAACTGCATCGTATTCGAGGATTCGCTCCTGGGTATCGAGGCGGCGCGCGCCGCCGGTATGCGGACGGTGGGCGTCAAAACCACTCACCGGGAGTTTAGCGCGGTGGATTTGGCTATCGATGATTTTTCCAGCGCGGAACTGGAACCATGGCTACGACTGCAAAAGCCGGTCGCTTGAGCGCATCTATCGCCATCGGCATTCTATGCCTTTGCCCGATACTCGTGGCCCAGACGCCCTTCAGCCTCGAGAAAGCCGCCGAGCGCAGGCCTTCCGATTTCGGTCCCCGGCACGAGGGCAAAGCCGT
>JAMCRM010000308.1:7782-8764 GCA_023380575.1 Acidobacteriota bacterium
CTTGGAGAACATCCGCCGCAACGCCCTGTTGGGTCGACCGGGATTCCGCGATGTGACCAACGACGACCTGCGCTTCAAGACCTGGACGCAGGAGCTACGGCACGAGAGCAAAGCCGTGCGCCTCCGGGGACGGGTTTCGACGGAACGGCTGCGATTCCCGCAATACACGTTGATCGCTATCCAGGATGGGGCGCATGGCTTTGTGTTGCAGGGCGACACCTCCGCGTTTCCGGCGCTAGCGCCTGGCGACGATATCGAGGCCGCCGGCAACATTGCGACGCTGGCCGGACAGGTCGTCTTGCTGGTGACGCGGGTCAAAGTGCTCGGCCACGGCGCTGCCCCGGAGCCGCGCGATCTCACCTTGAAGGAACTGCAGAGCTTCCGGCATCTCGGCGAACTCGCTAGTGCCGAGGGACGGGTTCTCGAAACGGGCCAGACCACCGCGGGCGCTTATATCCTGATCGGCTCCGACAAGAATGCGTACAAGATTTTCCTGCCATTCCCGCCGCATGGATCGCATCCGGTTTTCTTTGAGTTCCGGCCGGGAGACAAATTGCGCGCCGTGGGTATCGCGTGCCAATATGCCCCGATTCCGCCTTATGATCGCTGGTTTGAACTCGCGGTGGCTCGCGCGAGCGACGTGGTGCAGGTGGGCCGTAGGGCGATTATCCCGCCCGACCAACTGGCTATCCTGCTCGTGGCGGCTTTATTTTTCGGGGTCGTGTGGTGGAGCCGGGAACGAAGGCTGCGCGCGCAACGCAAATTGCTGCGGAGCGCCTATGAGCTGGGCGAGGAGATCATCGGCGCCGCCAGCAGCGGGGAGATTTTGAAGCGCGTGAGCGCGGTGGTCCCGCGCCTGTTCAACGTGACCCATGCCCACCTCTTTCTTCCCAACCGCATGACCAGGACTCTCGATGCGATCCAGAGCGCACCGGGCCATGAGCGTCTTTCGATCCCCCTGGATTCGCCCGCGGCCGGCGTC
>JAMCRM010000309.1 GCA_023380575.1 Acidobacteriota bacterium
GTGACACTCTCGCAGGAGGTTGTGATCGGGCTGATGGGCGTGAGTCTGATGGCCTGAGCGCCGCCTTGGAAGGCGGCGTGGCGGGCTAGAAAGCCCGCTCCACGGCGCGGATCACGATGTCCTGCTGGAAGGCGGGCAAGGCCAGCGAAGCCGCCCGGCCGCCTTCTATGGCAATCGCCGGCGAGTAGCCGCCGCTGGCGGGTGCATACAGGCTCACGTCGAAGTGCCCGGCCGGTAGTTGCAGCGTGACCTTTCCGCTGATGGGCTGCCCGGCTGCCGGGTCACTGACCTCGCGCGCATCCGCGAGATAGGCGACGTAGTCCCGCCCGCGTACGGCCATCGCTGAGGCCACCAGGCTCGCGGGCATCGACTGGACCCACTCAGGCTCCGGCGCAGCATGCACAAAATCGAAGCTGGTCATAAACTCGGCCAGATGTTGCATCCAGGTCCGGATGTGCCGCTGCGAGGCGGGCGTCCCCGTGTCGTTGCCCGGGGTGATCGAAAAGTCAATGTAGTCGTAATGGGAGCCGTTCAGCAGCGCGGTCCAGGCCCGCTTGCGGTGGATGGTCCAGCCGACGGGGTCGCGATACATGCTGGCGGTGTTGTCCTCGTCGAGCACCACGGGCTTCTTTTGCGGGTACACATCGCGGCAGAAGCGGGCCACTTCGGAGAGCATCAGCTCTTTGGACATGAAGCCGCCGAGTTGATAAACCTTGCCGCCGAAACCGGTCTCGGGTAGCGGGTGAACGTTGACGATGTCGAAGACATCCCCGGAAAACGTGGCGTCCAGCGGGAATCGGTTCGTCTTGCCGTAAGGGAAGGCCTGCTGGCCGGAGATCAGGTGCGGCCGGTTCAGGCGCCGCAGTTCCCCGCGCACCACCTTGCCGATTTCCGCCTGCCAGGCATCCACCTCGTCCACCGTGGTGTGTCCGGCGATTCCGCCGCCCGGTTCGTTGCAGATTTCGTAATACACGTTGTCATACGCACTGGTTTCCTGAATGATCTTTCGCGCGTATTCTTTTTGGCGGCGGAGCAGTTCCCCATTCTTAGGGGAGAGATACTCTTGCCACGAGATCTTCGCCAGCCCTTGCAGGTTGTTTTCCGCGCGGAAGGGGTTCAATGCCCAGATGTTGTCCCCGTACGTGTTGCTGAAAATGGTCAGTTCCACCACGATGCCGTGCCGGGAGGCCGCATCCAGGAAGCGGTGTAGGCGGTCAAAGTACTCCGGATTCCATTGATTCAAGTCGTATCTGGGCTCGCCGTCGAGCGCGTTGCCCGGCCCGGTGCGGGGAAACGGCGCGATGTAGTCGGGCGATTCGGGCTTGCAGGTCGAGTAAGGATTGCGGGGGCTCTGCAACTCGCGAAAGAGCAGAAATGTGCGAGTGAGGGTGATATGGTGCCGCGCGGCATCATCCAGATACTTCTCGAAATCGAAAGGCCGGTTCAGGACGGAGCCGTAATGCTCGGTAGCCGTAATGAGGGCCAGCGGCTTGCCCCTGAACAGGAAGTACTTGGGGTTTTCGGGGTGGATCTTGACGGCCTCCGCCGGTTGCGCCACCGCCGGCGCCATCAACGCAGCCAACACCGCCAATACGTATGCCCGCTTCATTCTGGCCCTCCTCGAGCGCGGCCTAGCGGCCCGCGGCGACCCCGGCTTCGCGGCGCTGCCGGATGACGTCCAGCACCCTGTTCCAGCTCTTGATAAACATGCTGCGGAAAAGTTCCACCCCGCCGAAACCGGCGTACTCATCCACGGGCAAACCGTCTTCCAGATAAGCCCGGCGGAAATCGGGGACCTTCTCCATCAGCTCAGAAATCACGCGGTGCGGAACAGGATTGAACAGCCGGTAAACCACCGGGGGATCGGTCTCGATAAGGGTATCCGCCGTGCCCTTCCAGTTGATGGTAATGATCAGGTTGCCGCCCAGCAGTTCGGTGAAGTGGTGTAGGCCGCGGGCGCCGCCGCCGATGAAAATCGGGGAGTAGCCGCGTTCCTGCATCACCGCGTAGACCTTGCGCGCCACGGCCAACCCGGCCTGCCAGAGCACATCGGGGGAGATATCGATCTTTTCCCGCGCCACCCAGCGGCCCAGGAAATCGTCATATATGCCGGCAATATGGGCGACGAACAGCACCGGGCGGCGGCCGGTTTGGCGCACCACTTTCTCGTACACTTCGCAGACGCTGATCACTTGCGCCACGCTCATCACCTCGGTGGCGGTGACGGGCGTGCCCTCACTGAGCAGGGTTTCGATGGCGGCAAGACCCGCCCGCGTCGCGGGCACCTTAATGCAGACATTGGGGGCCACCTGGCGGTTGGCGCGTGCCTCGCTCAGGATTACCTCGGTATGGTCCTCGCGGACCGGGTCGCCCTGCAGGGTCACGTAGCCGTCGCGGTGCGGATTCTTCTCATAAAGAGGGCGGAATTTTTCAATAACGGGGGTTGCCAGGCGGCGCTGCAGCAGAGCTTCGGCCTCGCTATCGTTGGAGGTTTCCTGGATCGCCTGATCAAGCAGGGAGAGCGCGTAAGGGCCTTCCTCCGGATGGTCGATCATTTTCTGGCTGAAGGATGGATTGAAAGTGCACCCGACGGCCCCGGCCTCGATGGCCAGGTCGGCCTCCTTGCGCGTCGGGTTATTGACCCAGAACCCGGTCGGGGTCTGCCGTTGCACTCTATGAAAATAGTCCTTGGGCATCTGCTCTCTCCTCCGAATGGTTATAAAATACGAGCCATGGCGCGCCAGGCACGTGTAGCACATCATTTTACCTCAACCGGTTCTTAAAGTCGGCCAGCTTGGCCAAACAGGGGGAAAGGAAGAGATGAAAGAATACGGCAATTTCATTAACGGCAGGTTTACCACGCCGGACGGAAGCCAGGAACGGATCGAAGTGAAGAATCCTTCCACCGGCGAGGTGATCGCCACTGTACCGGAAAGCACGCCGGCGGAAATTGAAGCGGCGTTCGCGGCTGCCAAGGCGGCGCAAACCGAGTGGGCGGCCCGCCCGGCTGTCGAGCGCGCCAAGGCGCTGCATACGATTGCCGCGCGGGTGCGCGAAAACACGGAGCGAATCGCCCGCGTTGTTACCGAAGAGCAGGGCAAAATACTCGGACTGGCGCGCGTGGAAGCGGCCTTTACCGCGGACTACTTCGACTATATGGCGGAGTGGGCGCGCCGCATCGAAGGAGAGATCCTGGAAAGCGACCGTCCCGGGGAAACCATCCTGCTATTCCGGCAGCCCATCGGGGTCATCGCGGGCATTCTCCCCTGGAATTTTCCCTTCTTCCTGATTGCGCGCAAAACGGCGCCCGCGCTGGTCACGGGAAACACCATTGTCATCAAGCCCAGCGAGGAGACCCCCATCAATGCTGCGCTTTTCTGCGAGTTGATCGCGGATTTGGGCTTGCCTCCCGGGGTGATCAACATCGTCCACGGGCGCGGACCCACGGTGGGGCAGGCCCTGGCGGGTTCCCCGGTGGCGGGCATGGTCAGCTTTACCGGCAGCGTGCAAACCGGCTGTGCCATCATGGCGGCCGCCGCTTCGAACATCACCAAGGTCAACCTGGAACTGGGGGGCAAGGCACCCGCCATCGTGATGGCCGATGCCGATATCGACCTGGCCGTGAGAGCCGTCAAGGCCTCGCGCGTGATCAACAGCGGGCAGGTCTGCAACTGCGCCGAACGGGTCTATGTCCAGGCGAAGATCGCCGGCGAGTTCACCGAAAAGCTCTCGCAGGCGATGAAGGAAACGCGCTTTGGCAATCCCCTTGAAGACGAATCGGTGGAATACGGGCCGCTGATCAACGAGGGAGGTTTCCGCAAGGTGGAACGGCTTGTGTCCACTGCCTTGAAGCAGGGGGCAACCGTGGTAACCGGCGGTTCCAGGGGACCCGGCGAGGGCGGCTACTACTACCAGCCCACCGTGCTGGCCGACTGCCGCCAGGACATGGACATCATCCGCAACGAGACGTTCGGCCCCGTGGTTCCCTTAGTGACTTTCGACGACCTGGACCAGGCCATTCAATACGCCAACGACTCCGACTATGGCCTCACCTCGTCGATTTACACGCGGGATCTGAACGTGGCGCTCAAGGCCTGCCAGCAGATCCGCTTCGGCGAAACCTATATCAACCGCGAGAATTTCGAAGCCATGCAGGGCTTCCATGCCGGATGGCGCAAGAGCGGCATCGGCGGCGCCGACGGCAAGCACGGGCTATACGAGTTCACCCAGACGCACGTCGTCTACCTGCAGCGGGCGCTGTAGTCACTCGTTTGACCATTCGGCGGCGGCCAGGTAACCGGCGTCCACAATCAGGGTGGTGCCGGTGATTCCGGATGAGCCATCGCCGGAGAGGTACAGAGCCGCATCCGCAACCTCGCGCGCGGTCAGGGCCTTTCCGAGTGGCACACGGTTGAGCCGCTCGCGCAAAGTTCGCTCCGGGTCCGGCGTCGAGTTCAGGTGCTCACGCAACATGGGCGTATCGGTGATGCCGGGACACACGCAATTCACACGGATGCCGTAGCGGGCAAGGTCGAGGGCTAGCGTCTTCGACAGCATGGCCACGCCGCCCTTCGAGGCGACATAGGCCGGGGTCCTGGCCTGCCCCACAAAGGACGAGATCGACCCCATGGTGACGATAGTGGGCCGCGTGGATGCGCGCAGGGCGGGCAGCGCGTACTTGCAGCACAGGAAGATGGATTTCAGGTTGATATCCATCACCCTGTCCCACTCCGCAACAGTGCACTCTTCGATGGTCTTCACCAGGACCACGCCGGCGTTGTTCACCAGGTGGTCCAGCCCGCCGTACAGCTTCACGCCCGCATCGATACCGGCGATCACGTCCTCTTCACGGCTGACATCGGCGCGAAAGAACTGGCAAATGCCGCCTTCGGCCCTGATCTGCTCAGCGGCGGCACGACCCTTCTCCTCGTTCCGGCCCAACATGACGACGCGCGCGCCTTCTTCGGCGAAGCGCTGGGCACAACCCAGACCGATGCCGTAACTCGCGCCCGTTACCAACGCCACGCGATTCTCAAATTGGCGGCTCATGCGATTACACCTCCAGGGAACCGTTTGAACACCTCGGGGTCATAAATGGATGCCGTCAGGTCCGCTTCCTTGCGGATGCGCCCCCAGGTGGCGTCGGCTTCCATCATGCTCTCCATCACGCCCAGGTAATGGCCCTGCTCCAGGTTGCCGTATTTGAAGAAGCAATCGGTCACGATGAGGGTCCCCTTGGCCGTATCGATGCACACGGCAAGGGAGGAGCGGTGATGGACACCCGCCCAGAACGTCCGCAGCCCCGGCAGGATCTGCTCTTCATCCGCCAGCAGCCGGACCTTCTCCCATCCCTCATTCTGCAGGTAATTGTTGACTTCGGGCGGAATGCGCAGGTGCCGCGGTACGTGCAGATGGTAGTAGGGCGCCTGGAAGTCTTCAATCCAGCCCTTGCGGGAGATGCAGATCTCGGCGTTCCGGAAAAGGTGGATGTTGGATGTGGCGTAGGCCTGCAGCGGGGTGACAATCACCATGTCGATGTCTTCCGGCGTAAGGCCCTGGGAGCGCACGATGTTCTGCGGTAGCTGATCGTCCGTACGGGCAATCTGCGCTTCCGGAAAACCGAAGAATTCGAGCCACCCCGCGTTGAGGACGCGCAGGTCCTGCGGAGGGCCGGTATTGATCAAAATGTTCTTCCCGCCGCCCCGGATCAGGTAGATGATGGCGTTCATCTCCTCGCGGGTGTTCCAGTGCTGCATCCAGTAGACTTCGGGTCCGGGGACCCAGAAGGTTCCGCCATTAAAAGCCTGCACGGAATATTTCATGCTCTGCCATTCCTCCCGGCATGTACCAATTCCGGAATGCCTTCCACCACCGTCTTCCGGAAACTGCGTATAGCATTCAAATAAACTCCGATGTCGCTGCCCATGCTAATGGCGCGGAAGCCCTTGCGAATCCAATGGATGGTCGCCTCCGGGGTGGCCGGCAGGAATCCCGGTGCCACGCCGTAGCGGCGGCAGGCGCCGACCAGCGAATCCATCGACTGCAGGAAGCGGGGATGATCGAACTGCGCGGGGATCCCCATCGAGACGGTGAGGTCATAGTGCCCCATCCAGGCGATATCCACGCCCGGCACGGAAACGATGGGATGCAGGTTCTCGAAGGCCTTGACGGTTTCCAGCAGCAGGATGACCACGATCTCTTCATTCATCCGGGCAAAGAACTCCGGACTCCCCGCCTGATAGAGATCGTGCGCCACTCCTAGCGCTACGCCGCGCCGGCCCTGTGGCGCGTACTTCAACTGCGCGACTACGTTTTCCGCCTGCGCCCGGCTTTCGATGCGCGGGACCATCACGCCGCGCACGCCCAGATCGAGCACCCGGGAGAGCGGCGCGAAGTTCACGTCCGGCACGCGCACCATGGGAAAGATGTTGCTCCCGCGGCAGGAGGCGACACTTTCCGCGAGCAGGCCGATATCGCAGCGGCCATGCTCCATGTCGAAGATCACGAACTCCGCCCCGGCAGCCGCCAGCATGGGCCCGATACCCGGGGTGAAAAGTTCCAGAACCATCTGGCCCAGAATTACTTCACCGTCATGCCATCTTTTCCGTAAACCGGTCATATTCCCCTCGCCAGAGAACGCTTATAGGAGTCGAGCTTCTTGCGGAAGCCGGGCCGTTCAAGCACGTCGCGGTTGACCACGTGCGCCGGCGCCTCGCCGCGCCGGACCGCCAGCGCGCCTTCGCAGTCCGTGCGTCCCATGTCGCGGAACAACTCCCGCGTCCAGGCCAGGGAATGCGAGGTCACAATCACGTTATTGAGCGACAGTAGCGGCGAATCCGCTTCGATGGGCTCTTTTTCGAAGACATCCAGCGCCGCCCCGCGGATCCTCTGGCTCTGGAGCGCCTGGATGAGCGCCGGCTGGTTGATGATGGGCCCGCGCGCCGCATTGACGATAAACGCTTCCGGCTTCATGAGGCCGATTTCCCGTTCCCCGATCAAACTGCGGGTTTCGGGAGTAAGCGCGCAGTTGATGAGAACGTAGTCCGAACGGCGGAGCACGTCATCGAGCGTGGTCATTTCGACGCCCAGTTCTTCCGCCCTGCCCGGGACCGCATAAGGATCGAAGGCCAGGAACTGCGCCACTCCAAAGGGGCGCAGCAGGCGCACCGCTTCGGAGGCGATATTGCCCAGCCCTATGGTGCCCACCACCCGTTCCCGGGGTTCGATGCCGAGTTGCCGGGTACTCTCCACCCAGCGGCCCTGCCGCACCATGCGATCCTTGAGGACCATGTTGTGGGAGAGCGCCAGCACGAAC
>JAMCRM010000310.1 GCA_023380575.1 Acidobacteriota bacterium
CGGCGTTCTAACCAAACTGAACTACGTCCCCAAATGTCGCGGTACGTTTCTAATGTAGCACGGATTTCCTGCGCAAGCACCTGCCCGGCCAAAAGATGTACAATCGCCCGCATGAAAATCAACGGGAAGCTCCGGTGTCTGTTGATTATCGCCGGTGTTGGCTGCGTTCAGGCCCAAACCGGCGTAGGAAAAATCGCGCGGGTCGATCCCGCCATCAATCAGATCGTCCCGGCTTCGGCCCGGATCGAAAAACTCGCCGGCGGCTTCGGCTTCACCGAGGGCCCGGTCTGGATCCACGAGGGCTATCTGTTGTTCAGCGACATTCCGAACAACGTGATCCGGAAGTGGACTCCCGACGGCAAGGTCGTGCTGTTCCGCAAGCCGGGCGGGTTTAGCGGAACCGGCGCGCCGGCTGGGGCGTTCATCGGGTCCAACGGGCTGACGCTGGACAAGCAGGGCCGGCTCGTCATCTGCGAGCACGGCAACCGGCGTGTCACCCGCCTCGAAAAAGACGGAAAGCTCACCGTGCTCGCCGCCACGTACGAAGGCAAGCGGCTGAACAGCCCGAACGATGCAGTTTGCAAATCCGACGGAGCGCTGTATTTCACCGATCCCCCGTATGGGCTGGTCAAAGAAGACCAGGACCCCGGGAAGGAGCTGAAATTCAACGGCGTGTATCGCCTCGCCGGCGGCAAGCTGCAACTGCTGCACAGCGACCTCACGCGTCCCAACGGCCTGGCGTTCTCGCCCGACGAGAAGTTCCTGTACGTGGCGAACTCCGACGCACAGAGAAAGATCTGGATGCGCTTCGATGTGAGGCCGGACGGAACGCTCGCTAACGGCAGGGTCTTTTTCGATGTCACTAAGCAGACCGCGGACGGGTTGCCGGACGGGATGAAGGTGGACCAGAAGGGCAACCTTTACTGTTCAGGCCCCGGCGGGATCTGGATCATTTCGCCCGAAGGAAAGCACCTCGGCACAATTCAGCCGCCGGAAACTCCCGCGAACTGCGGGTGGGGCGGCGCGGACGGCAAGACACTCTACATCACGGCGCGGACGGGGCTGTACCGGATCAATCTCCTGAACGCGGGGATCAGGCCGTAGGGGAGTTGTGCGTCTCCGCAGACCACAGCGGCTGGAGGGCGTCCCGCGCCAGCCGCCTGCGAACGAACATGGTCGCGGTGACGCCGAGCGCCAGCGCGAGCGACACCACCGCGCACCCGGCTGCATCGCGCTGGTCAAGATACTGCCGCTCGCCCTCGCGGACAGCCGCCTCCAACTCCTGAACCAGCGAGCCCTGGCCGAAACGGCCGAGATTCGCCGCCGTGAGAATAGCGGCGGGCGTCCTCTGCCTGAATTGCAATGCCACAAGCTGCTCGGAGCGAAACCTGAGGACGTCGCCGGCAATTCTGGCGACGGCGTCCATTCCGCGGCGGCGTCCGAAAATCGGCTGCCGCATCTCCGCCCGCGGCAGCAGTAACTTTGCGGTCATACTGAGCCGCAGATAATTCACCATCGCAGGAAGGTTCCGCTCGAATTCCTCGGGCGGCTGCGCCAGCACCGCAGCGAAGACGAGATCCTTGTCAATGCGCTCGAGCGGCAGGCCCCTCACCTGCTGGAGCACGAATGCGACGCGCCCGAATTCGGCGAGCGAGCCTTCCGAGAAGGAAACCTGCGATCTGGCTTGCAGCTCCGAGAGTTCGTCCAGGCGCGCATGCCACGCTTCGATCAGACTGCGCGCGGCGGGATCCGAGCGCGCCGGGCCCGACGCGAAGGCAAGACACACAAATGCCCTCGCGCTCAGGACTCTGCCTCGCACACCCACTCTGACACCGGAGCGGGCCGTCCGGTTCCCCCGAACCGTCACAATCCCTCGAAAATGCTCGATTCCCGGCGGGGCGGGTAGGGAACGGCCGAGATGGCGAGGCGCAGGAACACCTTGCCTTCCAGCACGTTTGCGTGCATCTGGTGCAACTGCGCCATGCGTTCGGGGCTCCACTGCGTTTTGTGGCACCGGATCGCCGCGTAGGCCGCCTCGAGGAAGTTGCAGCAATCGACCTCGGTTGTGATGAAGGTCTCGCTCACCGTGTAGAACGGGCGGCGCCGGCTCAGGAACTCGGGCAGCTTCCGGATGCGCGTTTCCGGGAAAACCACGTAATAGAGTTTCCTCGGCTTGTGCTCGAGCAGGCCCTGCTGCTGGAACACCTGGGTCGTGATCTCACCCGCCGCGATGTGATCGATGTGGCCGGTGACGCCGCCCGCTCCGAACGTGATCATGACGTCGGGTTTGGCCCGGTTGATCGCCTGCCTGAGCCGTTCGGCCACTTTCTCCATCATTACCGGCCCGGAGATGCCCTGGTCCTGGAAGCCGAACAGCAGCGGTTCGTGGATGCCGAGATGCGTGGCCGAGCAGCGCAGTTCGCCTTCGCGGATCGCGCCGAGATGATCGCCCGGCGTCATTTTATTGTAGGCGACGCCTTTTTGCCCCGAGGTGAAGCTGGCGAGGTAGATATCGTGGCCCTCGCTGGCATACTTGGCGAGCAGCGGCCCCACGGACGTCTCGTCGTCAGGGTGGGCGAAGGCAGCCAGAACACGATGTTTGGTGCGAGATTCCACTCGAATGGCCCCTTGCTTTCAGGGTACAAAGAATTTGCCGCCGGAGTGGACCCGCTTAAACGCCCGTGATCTCTTTCAGCATGTTAGAATTCCTTTCGGCATGAACCACAATCTTTCCAGACGCGAGTTTTCTCTCGGACTCGGCGCCGCTGTCCTGGGCCCGAAGGCGCCCGCCCG
>JAMCRM010000311.1 GCA_023380575.1 Acidobacteriota bacterium
TGATCCGCCCTCCTTTGGCCGCTGGCTTGCTTCCCTATTTGTCGAGCCCGCCGCGAGGTGCGGCATGTCTTCCTGGCGGATGCCGCAGGAATTACTGCGTCCCGGCCGTGGAAGAAGCGGAAAGCATCCGTGGCAAGGGCCCTTCGGAACAAAGATAGATGTTTTTATACGAGGAAGGTAATTATGCATCATTTGACTAACTTACGGATCGCGGTAATCGCCACCGACGGCTTTGAGGAAGCGGAACTGACCGAGCCGGTCCGGGCATTGAAGGAAGCGGGGGCGCGGGTGGACGTGATCTCCGATAAACCAGGTGAAATCCAGGCCTTTCGCCATCATGACAAAACCATCAAGGTGCCAGTCGATAAAACTTTGGACGACGTAACACCGGAGTCCTACGATGGACTGTTGCTGCCGGGCGGCGCCCTCAATGCAGACCAGTTGCGGCTGGAGCCCCGTGTCCATCGGTTTGTGCGGTCGTTCCAGGATTCGGGCAAGCCCATGGCGGCCATCTGTCACGCCCCTTGGGTGTTGATCTCCGCGGGTGTCGCCCGTGGCCGAAGAATGACCGGATACCATACGATTCAGGACGACATCCAAAACGCCGGGGCGGCCTTTCTCGACCGCGAAGTGGTAGTAGATCAAAACCTGATCACGAGCCGCCAGCCTTCGGACTTGCCCGCGTTCAACCGCGAGATACTGGAACTGTTTTCGCACGTGCCCGCCGGGCGAATTGGGGGATAAGTTACCCGATAAGTCACTTGGCCCGGATGGCCGGTGATTGTGCGTACATCGGCTGCCATCACATGTTATAGAAGGGACATTTAGCCATTGCACGGGACGGGTATCTTAATAAGAGTGGAATCGGGGTACTCCGCACCGCTATCGCGGAGAGGAGGCGGGCATGGAAGTAATCACACATTACAAACACGCGGTCAATATCGGCAAGGCGGAGCGGTGGGCTTCTCTGATTGGAGGCGGCGCCCTGTCCGTTATCGGGCTTCAACGCCGATCGGCCGCAGGCATGGCACTGGCGCTGATCGGCGTGGACCTGATCCGGCGCGGCGCGACGGGGCGCTCGTATGTTTATGAAATGCTGGGAGTGCGCACCGCGGCGAAAGGCCAAGGCGCGGAAACCACCAGCGTTCCGTACGAACTCGGCATCCGGGTGGATCGTGCGATCACGGTGAACAAGCCGCGAGGGGAGGTTTACCGGTTCTGGCGCGACTTCGAAAACCTGCCGCGGTTTATGCAACACGTGCTGTCGGTCACGCGGATCGCTGACAGGCGATGGCATTGGGTGGCACGGGCGCCACTGGGCAGAACCGTGGAATGGGACGCGGAAATCAACAACGAAATCGAAAATGAGTTGATCGGCTGGCGTTCGCTCGAAGGCGCCGATGTGGACAATGCCGGCTCCGCACAGTTTTTCGATGCACCGGACGGGCGCGGCACGGAGGTCAAGATCGAACTGCAGTACAACCCGCCGGCGGGAGTGCTCGGGGCGCTTGTGGCAACGCTCTGGGGAGAAGAGCCGACGCAGCAGATCGCCGGCGACCTGCGCCGCTTCAAGCAGATCATGGAGATCGGGGAGATCCCGACCATCCAGGGCCAGCCCTCGGGGCGGCGGCCGTCCCGGCGCTTCACCGAAACCAGGGAAGAGCACGCGAGGGAAGAGGCGGTCGTGGAGGCCTCGAAAGAGTCATTCCCGGCCAGCGACGCTCCAGCCTGGACGACGTAGGGAGTGACTTATGAAAGCAGTATGTTGGTACGGAAGCGAGGATGTGCGTGTGGAAAGCGTCCCCGAACCGAAAATCCTCAATTCCCAGGACGCGATCGTCAGAATCACCACCACCGCCATCTGCGGGTCCGATCTCCATATCTATGACGGCCACATTCCCATGATGGAGAAAGGCGACATCCTGGGCCATGAATTCATGGGTGAAGTCGTCGAGGTTGGCTCCAAAGTCAGAAAACTGAAGGCCGGCGACCGCGTGGTGGTTCCGTTCACAATCTGCTGCGGCGAATGTTTCTTTTGCAAGAACCAGATGTGGTCGCTTTGCGACAATTCCAACCCGGATGGAGCCATCGCCGAAAGACTGTACGGCTACGCCGGCGCCGGGCTGTTCGGCTACTCCCATATTTTTGGCGGTTTCGCGGGAGGGCAGGCGGAATACGCGCGGGTGCCTTTTGCCGATGTCATCCCACTGAGAATCAACGGCGGCCTCAGGGATGAGCAGGTTGTGTTTCTTTCCGGCATTTTGCCCACCGGATACCAAGCGGCGGAGAACTGCGGCATCAAGGGGGGAGACACGGTGGCGGTATGGGGATGCGGACCGGTCGGGCAGTTCGCCATAAAGAGCGCGTGGCTGCTGGGCGCGGCGCGCGTGATTGCGCTGGACCGCGTAGCGTTCCGGCTGGAAATGGCTCGAAGGCACGGCAAGGCAGAGACGCTGGACTGCAGCCACACGGACGTGGTGGAGAAGCTGAAGGAAATGACGGGGGGCCGCGGGCCGGACGCGTGCATCGACGCGGTCGGCATGGAAGAGCATGGAACCAGCGTGGACGCGCTGTACGATCGGGCAAAACAGGCCGTGCACCTGGAAACCGGCCGCCCGCATGCCCTGCGCCAGGCAATTCAGGCATGCCGTAAAGGCGGCACGGTTTCCATACCCGGCGTCTACGGCGGATTCATCGACAAGTTCCCCATCGGCCCGGCTTTCGCCAAGGCGCTCACCTTCAAGATGGGGCAGACGCACATGCTGCGATATATGAGGCCGCTGCTCGAACGCATACAGCGCGGCGAAATCGATCCCTCGAATATCATCACGCACCGTCTGCCGCTGCAGGACGCCCCCGAGGGTTATCAGATCTTTCGCGACCGCAAAGACGCGTGTTTGAAGGTGGTTCTGAAACCGTAACGGGAGGAGAGAAATGGCGATGCGCACCGGCTCGTGCCTCAATGCGCTGTTCAAAGGAGACCAGGAGCGCGAATCGGCTTGGTTCGGGCTAAGCGCCAGAAATCTCAAATTACCGCTGCTTACGACCCTGACCGTTCTGGGCCGGCTGGCGGCGCGCCGCTTTTATCAGCAGGGGGCCTAATCTGCGCATCGTCGTTTTTTGCCACTCTCTAATATCCGACTGGAACCATGGGAACGCCCATTTTTTGAGAGGCATTACGACGGAATTGCTGCACCGGGGCCACCAAGTCCGCGTTTTCGAACCGCGCGACTCCTGGAGCCTGGGTAATCTCATCTCCGAACACGGCGAAGCGCCGGTGGAGCGCTTTCACGCCGCCTTCCCGCATCTCTCGAGTACGCGCTACAACCCCGACGCGCTGGATCTCGACTCCGCCCTCGATGGCGCGGATCTCGCGATCGTTCACGAATGGAACGAACACGGACTGGTGAGCCGGATCGGCAGGCACCGCGTCCGCGGCGGCCGCTACCGGCTGCTGTTCCACGATACGCATCACCGCTCCGTGACCGACCGCGCCAATATGGCCGCTTACGACCTTTCCGGATACGACGGCGTGCTGGCATTCGGCGAGGTGATCCGTGGCATTTACCTGACTGCGGGCTGGGCTAGCCGGGCCTGGACGTGGCACGAGGCGGCGGACACCAGGGTGTTCCGGCCCCGCAATGGCACCGGGCGCGAAGGGGATCTGGTATGGATCGGCAATTGGGGAGACGAGGAGCGCAGCGCCGAACTGGCGGAATTTCTTCTCGAACCGGTGCAGGCCCTCGGCTTACGCGCGCGTGTGTACGGAGTCCGCTACCCGAGGGAAGCACGCGATGCTCTCGCCGGCGCGGGCATCGCTTATGCGGGTTGGCTGCCGAACTACGAAGTGCCGTCGGTCTTCGCCCGCTTCCGCGCCACCGTTCACGTTCCGCGCCGGCCCTATATGGCGGCGCTTCCCGGCGTGCCCACGATCCGCGTTTTTGAAGCGCTGGCTTGCGGGATTCCGCTGGTTTCCGCGCCCTGGGAAGATGCGGAGGGGCTGTTCACGCCTGGAAAGGACTTCCTGGTGGCCCGCAACGGCGCGGAAATGCGAAACCACCTGCGCGCGCTCTC
>JAMCRM010000312.1:0-1312 GCA_023380575.1 Acidobacteriota bacterium
CGGCTTCGGCGCCACCGTTTCCACAGGCGGCGTCACTGCCGGCACGGGCGCCGCCACCGGCGCGGCCGGTGTTTCCACAGGGGGAGGCGCCGTGGTGACGGCCGGCGGCTCTTTGGGAGCGGCGGCGTGGAGACGTTCTATCTGAATTTCACGGATTCCAAGGACGACCTGGACGTGGCCGCGCGCGAGAACGCCAGTTCGCAGAAAACGATTTTTGAACTGCAGGACACGATCCGGAAGATCACGCGCCGCGACAAGGCGGAAGAGTCCAAGGAGTTCGCCAGCCGGATGCAGGAGGCTTTGCAGACTTTCGAGCGCCGGTATAATTCCACAGCCAAAAATCGCGGGGTGAAGACGGCGCCCTTCGTGGTGCTGATCGGGGCCAACATGCCTTCCGTGCTCGCCGAGATCGGCTTCCTCAGCAATCCCCGGGAAGAGGCGCTGCTGAAGCGGTCCGACCACCGCCAGAAAGTGGCGGAAGCCCTCTACCAGGGCCTCTCGCGCTACGCCGGCGGCCTGAGCCATTTTCAGGTGGCGCGGGCAAAGGACCAGTAGTGCCGCCGGGATCGCCCCGGCCATTATGATCTTTTGCTCACACATCTGAAGAGCACCGGACGATAGCGCACACACTCGATCCGCCGGATCACGTTATTCTCACAACAGACTGGGCACGGGGGCCTTGGCCCCCCTATCTACAAATTCCACACATGTTCGAAAGGAGCAGGTATGAGACACAACGTGAACGATACGGAGCAGAAGGTGCGCATGGCGATTGGCTCGGCTGCGGGCGCGGCAGCCGTGTTTGCGCCGCTACGATACAAGTGGAAAGGTGTCCTGAGCGCCGTTGCCGCGGGAGGGCTCGTGACCGGAATCGTCAGGTTCTCTCCATTTAAATGGCTCATCGGAATGCGGGGCTGAACCGCGCGCATCCATCCGCACTTCCGGGGAAGGCCGTCGCGTGAGCCGCGGGCCGGCTGTGGCGGCCCCTCTGTTACAGTGGAGGAATGCGAATTCTCGCATTCCGTCATGCCGCTTTCGAACACCTGGGTTTGATTGCCGGCGTCCTGCGCGAGCAGGGTATCGAGTGGGACTACGTGGATCTGTACCGGGACGAAACCTCGCCCGTGGCAATCGCGAAAGCTGACGGTCTCATCTTCATGGGCGGGCCGATGTCCGCCAACGACGACCTCCCTTACATCCGCCAGGAACTGCGTTTCATCGCGCAGGCAATCTGCTACCGCAAGCCGGTGCTGGGCGTCTGCCTCGGCGCGCAACTGATCGCCAAAGCCTTAGGCTCGCGCGTCTACCGCAA
>JAMCRM010000312.1:1322-3091 GCA_023380575.1 Acidobacteriota bacterium
CATGGCGAGACGTTCGACCTGCCCCCCGGCGCGGAACTGCTGGCGTCCTCGGAGGCGTGCCGCAACCAGGCCTTCCGCGCGAGTTCCCATGTTTACGGAATTCAGTTTCACCTGGAAGTCACGCCGCTCATGATCGCGGAATGGTGCGCGGAAGAGGCGAACGCGGCCGATATGCGGGAGTTCGCCGCGCCCATCGAACCCGCCGCCCACGAGGCGCGGCTCGCGGCGCTGGCAAACCACGTTTTCGGCCGCTGGTGCCAACTGCTGAAGTAATATACGATGGTGCGGATGAAAACGCTTCTGCTCCATCTGAGTGCGGCGCTCTGTTGTTTCGCGCAGTTGCCCGCCCCGAACCCGTCCGGCGTCGCCAACGGCCACATCCATCTCAACATCAGCGATCCGGCCGCTCACAGGAAGTTCTGGGTGGACGGCCTCGGCGCCACGCCCGCGAAGCTCGGGCGCATGGACACGATGAAGTTCCCGGACGTGATTTTGCTGCTTACGCAAGCCGAATCGAGCGGCGGCAGCGAAGGTTCCGCGGTGGGCCACATCGGCTTCCGCGTGCGTAACCTGCGGGAATACATGGCGCGCTGGAAGGCTGCCGGGATTGCAGTGAACGGCACTCCCGCTCCCGACGCCCGCCAGGTCTTCCTCACCGCCCCCGACGGCCTCCTGGTCGAGGTGGGCGAGGATTCCTCGCTCTCCGTTCCCATCGCGTACCACCATACCCACTTCTTTGGCCAGCCCCCGGCGGCTCAGGCATGGTACGTCAAAATGTTCGGCGCCATACCCGGAAAACGGGGTAAGTTCGACGCGGCGGACCTGCCGGGCGCCAATCTGACTTTTTCGCAGGCCGAAGGCGCCGTGGCGCCAACCAAGGGCAGGGCGCTGGACCACATCGGCTTTGAAATCCGGGACCTGGAAGCATTCTGCAAGAAGCTCGAGGCCTCCGGCGTGAAATTCGATATGCCCTATCGCAAGATCCCGGCATTGGGGCTGTCCATAGCCTTCCTGACCGATCCCTGGGGAACTTACATCGAGTTGACCGAAGGCCTGAACCGCTTGTGAAATCCCCCCTCCAGTCGTGCTAGTATTACGATTTTAAAAATTGTGATACCACTGGAGGGTTCTCTTGTATCGCGTCGTCTTATGTTTGTTCGCGGCCTGCTGCTGCCTGGCGCAGGACCAAAAGAAGGATGATTCCGAAGAAAAGCCGGTGATTCCGCCGGTCCATACAAGTATTGTCATTACCGCATCGCCGGTCGAGCCGGCGTTCGACCGGCTCAATTCGGAGGTCTTCGACCGGACGCTCTTCTCCCGCGACGACCAGATCTTCGACGTGCTCGATGTCGGCATCAATGCCGGACAGCACGAGGGCGGCGGCAAATCCATTGAAGTCCGCCGCTTCGGTTTCAACCTCGATCATGGCGGCGTAAACGGCGGGTTAAAGGTGCTGGTGGACGATGTCCAGCAGAACCAGACCACACAAGGGCACGGCCAAGGCTACCTGGGCTCGCTCAAGAGCATCAGCCCGGAGCTTGTTCAGGAGGTCAATATCATCAACGGCCCGTTCAGCGCGGAGTATGGCGATTTCAGCGGCTTGGGGGTGGTGCACATCCGCATGCGCGAATCCATGCCGGACGTGTTGACCGCGCGGATTCAGGGCGGTTCGTTCAATACCTTTCGCGGTTTTCTGGCCTTCAGCCCGAACCTGAAAAACGCCGATGCGCTGGTGGCCTATGAAGGGTCGCATACGGATGGCCCGTTTT
>JAMCRM010000313.1 GCA_023380575.1 Acidobacteriota bacterium
CGGATCGAAGCGCCGGGCGTGGCGCAGCGCCACCTGCGTGTGAAATGTGCGGACTCCACTGTTTTTGTGGAACCGCTGGGCCAGGCCAGTATTACGCTGGATGGCCAGCGCATCGTTGCGCTTACCCGGGCCGCGGATTTGCAGGTCCTCACCTTCGGGTGTGTCGTCGCGCGGCTAGAACGTATTCAGGTAAAGGACAGGCTCAAGGCGCTCGCCATTCCTGCAGTCGCTGTGGCGCCCGAACCGGCGGCCCGTTCGGCCGAACAGCACGCGCGGAACCTGGCGCTGCTGAACGACCGCCTCGAAAACGGACCAGGTCCTACACCCGCGGAGTTGCTGGAGTTGTTCGAACGGGCGTGTGCGCCCGTAGCGCTGGCGCTGCTGCGCCGAAAGGGCCATGATTGGTCGGTTCTCGCTGAGACGGCGGCCCCGGGAGCGGCATCGCTGGCCGGAGAAACCGAGCCGGATGGCTGCCGCCTGTACACGCGCCGAACGGCCGAGGGAGAGTTCCTCCTGCGGGTCTTGTACGCGGAACCTTCTCCTTCCGCATGGCAGGACGAGTTTGCCCGCTTGCTGTTGATGTCGGGTTTGCCCGTACAGGCGCCGTCCATGAATTCTGCTCCGTGCCTGCTGCAGGGAAGCAGACATGTCTGGCAGGCGTTCGTAGGAGCATCCATCCGCCGCGTCCTTGAGCGGTCAACCGAACTGTGCCACGAATCCGATACCGTGCTCCTTTTAGGCGAAACCGGTACCGGAAAAGAACTGGCCGCGCGCGCCCTGCATCGTCTATGGAATCGTCCAGGTGAATTCGTCGCGTTGAACTGCGCGGCCGTTCCCGGCGAACTGCTCGAGAGCGAATTCTTCGGCATCGAAGCGGGAACGGCTACCGGCGTTGCCGCGCGGTCCGGGCGAATCGAACAGGCGCGGGGCGGGACGCTGTTCCTGGACGAGATCGCGGAGATGCCGGTCGAATTGCAGAGCAAGCTCTTGCGGGTACTTCAGGAGCGCGAATATTTCCACGTCGGAGGCAGGAAGCTACTGCGTGCCGATGTAAAGATCGTGGCGGCCAGTAACCGGCCCGATTCCGAACTTCGCGAGGGCCGCATGCGCCGGGACCTGTACTTCCGGTTGGCCGAGGCCAAACTGCAATTGCCGGCGTTACGCGAAAGGCCGGAAGACATTGCCGCGTTGTGTGAACATTTCCTTGCCCGCCTGGAGCAGCGTTACTGCCGCGGTGTGACGGGCGTGAGCGTGGCAGCGCTGGAATTGCTCAAGGGCTACGTCTGGCCCGGCAATGTCCGGGAATTGCAGAATATGCTGCGCAATGTTTACGCCTGTACGCCCGCGGGCGGACTGATTCGAAAATCCTGTTTGCCGGGTGAACTCTCGACCGGGATATCCCGCGCCGCGTGCGGCAGCCTGACCGCGGCAGTCCTGCTCACGGAGCGGGAAACGATTGAGCGCGAGTTGTCGAAGTGCGGCACCGTGAAAGCTGCGGCAGGTGCGCTCGGCATCAGCGAGAGTTACTTGTACCGGTTGATAAAAAAGTTCGGGATGCAATACGCTGAGCCTCGCTCACGGGCGCACAGCAAACCGCCAGCTCCCACAAAAAATCAATCACGCAGAGGGGCATGGGACCGAACCTGCTCTTGAATTGATTCAAGAGCGATATGCTCCGGGACTCAGGCAGTACAGATTTCCTTTACGCCAAACATGAATGTGCTGATGGTCGCCGGACCGCACTTCTGACTGCAACAATCCTTGTCGTTATCGCAGATGGTACCGTCGTAGAGGCACCCGCCATAAACCGCTGTAAGTTCGTCCGGCGCAAGGGCGCGTGGCCGGGCCGGTAGCTCGCGGACCGCAATCTTCACGTCAGTCATCCAACTCCTTTCGCGCAGCCTGCCGCTGGCGCGGAGCGGGCACCAGCACGTCAAAGGCCGTTTTCGCCGGCGCCGCATGACCTTCCGCGCGAGCAAAAACGACCCTGGGCGGACGGCCCGGTTGACTGAAAATTGCCTTCTCGGCTTCGCCGCCACATGACTTACCACACGATATGATGTCAGGGTGAATTATCCCGCCCTGCTCCTTTTCGCCGCGGCAATAGCGCCAGTGCTTCCGGCTCAAGATACGCCCGGCCGCGAGTTCTCCCCTTGGCAGCCGGGGATGCTCGAAATCCACCAGATCAGCACGGGTCGGGGAAACTCGGGCCTCTATATCTTCCCCGACGGCACGACCATGCTCGTGGACGCTGGTGAGAACGCGCGGAAAACGCCGCGGCATACCCCGGATCGGCCAAATTCCTCACGCCCGGCGGGTGAGTGGATTGTCCGCTATATTCGTCACGCCCTCCGGCACGACCCGAACCCGGCGCTCGATTACGTGCTGCTGACGCATTTTCATGGCGACCACATGGGCGTGCCTTCGGACACCTCCCCGACTTCGAAATCGGGAGCCTACAAGTTGGTGGGCCTCACGTGGGTGGGTGAAAGCTTCAAGATCGGGAAACTCATGGACCGCGGCTGGCCGGACTACAGCTATCCTGCCCCCCTGGAGGACGGCGCCACCAGGAACTACCGGTCCTTTGTGAAATGGCAGGCCGAAACGAACGGGTTGAAAGTGGAGCGCTTCCTGCCCGGCCGCAACGACCAGGTGGTATTACTGCGTGCGCCGAAGAAATATCCCGATTTCGAATTCCGCAACGTCGGCGCTAACGGGGAGATCTGGACGGGTGTGGGCACGGCCACCCGTCAAAACTTTCCCGCGCTCGAAACCGTGCCACGTGCGGACTGGCCCAGCGAGAATATGTGCAGCGCGTCGTTTCACCTGAGCTATGGGAAATTCGACTACTTCAACGGGGGTGACATTCCGGGAATTCCGTCGCCCGGCTGCCCGTTGTGGCAGGATGTCGAGACCCCGGTGGCGAAAGCCGTGGGCCCTGTGGAGGCGGCCATTCTGGACCACCACGGCTACATCGATACTATGAACAATCTCCTGATCGCGACCTTGCGGCCGCGCGTGTGGACTCTTTCCGTATGGGACGCCGGACATCCGACATCCGCCGTCTGGCACCGCCTGAACTCGACACGTCTGTATCCCGGGCCGCGCGAGGTCTTTGCCACCGATCTCCATCCGGGAGT
>JAMCRM010000314.1 GCA_023380575.1 Acidobacteriota bacterium
ATCAGCGGCTATCACATGCGGGAAGCGGGCTCGACCGCTGTTCAGGAGGTGGCGTTCACCCTGGCGAATGCCATCGCCTATATCGAAACGGCCCTGGCCGCCGGCTTGGAAATCGACGCGTTTGCGCCCCGGCTATCGTTTTTCTTCGCCGCCCACAGCAACTTCCTGGAGGAGATCGCCAAATTTCGCGCGGCGCGCCGCCTCTACGCGAGGTTGATGCGAGAGCGTTTCGGGGCCAAAGACGCGCGCTCGATGATGCTCCGTTTCCACGTACAGACGGCGGGATCGACGCTGACCGCGCAGCAGCCCGATGTCAACCTCGTCCGTACGGCCCTGCAGGCGCTTTCGGCGGTGATGGGCGGTTGCCAGTCCCTGCATACAAATTCACGGGACGAGGCCCTTGCGCTGCCCACGGAGGACTCCGCGCGGCTGGCGCTGCGCACGCAGCAGATCATTGCCGCGGAGACAGGGGTCGTCAATACCGCGGACCCGGCCGGCGGGAGTGAGTTCATCGAAGAACTGACTGATTCGATCGAGGGGGACGCGGCTGCTTATATCGCCCGTATCGATGCCATGGGCGGCGCCCTGAGGGCGATCGAATCGGGCTACATGCAAGCGGAAATTCAGGATTCCGCCTACCAATACCAGAAGACGGTCGAGAGCGGCGCGCGGATCGTGGTCGGGGTAAACCGTTTTCAGATGCCGGAGGCGAGCCCTATCCCGACTTTCCGGCTGGAGCCCGCGCTGGAGCAGGCACAAATTGAACGGCTGCGCCAGGTGCGTGCCTCGCGCGACCAGGGCATGACGGAAAACAGTCTGCAACGGCTGGCCGAGGCCGCACAGGGAACGGAAAACCTGGTTCCGTCGATTCTCGACGCCGCTGCCGCCTACGCGACCGTGGGAGAAATTTCCGGCCGGTTGAGATCCGTGTTCGGGGAATACCGCGAGACGTAAGGGGCCGGAGCATCTAATGGATATGCGGGTCCTCTGAGCCCAAACTTGTGCATCAGCCTGCCGACGTGGTCGGGGTCATAGCGAATGCCGAAGCACTCCTCGATTGCGGCGGCCAAGCGCGTCGTGGTCCAGCGGTCATCGGGAAACCCGTGGGCGGCGGCGCCTTCGGCAAAAAGTTTCACCAACGCCGAAAGCTGGTCCGCTTTTAGCCGGCTGGGGCGGCCGGGGGCGCGGCGCTTCTTGAGGGAATCGACGCCTTTTCCAGTCAACAACCGGTGCCAGCGGGAGGCGGTGGTACGGCTGACGCCGAACTTGCGGGCGACATAGGATTGGGAGACGCCTCTCAGCAGGTCCTGTGCAGCCTCCAGGCGCCTGCGTTCCATTTCATCACGAGTCAGCGTGGACTGTTCGATTATGTCCATGAATGGCGCGAGTTTGGGATTTTCCAGAGCACGAATAGAATAGCGCAGAACATTCAGGAAGTAAATTGTTTCTAGTACTAGAACCGCGTCGCATGGACCACTGCCCCGTGGGCGGCGGTCCGGCGCCGGCCGGAATTGGCATAATCAGAGGTATGCATCGCGGATTTCTGTTGTTCTTTCTGGTCTGCCGGCTGGTTCCGGCTGGGGCTGTGCCGCAAGCGCCGCCCACGGTCGAAGAGGCGAGGAGCTTTCTGGAAAAAGTTGAAGCGAAACTGCTGGCTCTTTCGACCGATAGCGGGCGGGCCAGTTGGGTACAATCCACCTACATTACGGACGACACGGAGATTCTCTCCGCGGAGGCATCGCAGCGCGTGATTGCGGCCACGGTGGAATTCGCAAAGCAGTCGACGCGCTTCGCCGGTCTTGCACTGCCTCCGGACCTTGCCCGCAAAATGCAGCTTCTGCGGCTGTCCCTCAGCATGGCCGCGCCCTCCGAGCCGCGCGAAAGCGAGGAACTCACGCGCATTGTGGCCGCCATGGAGGGCACTTACGGCAAAGGAAAGTACTGCCCCGCCGGAGCGGAGAAGAAATGTCTGGACCTGCAGGAGATCACCCGCATTACGGCCGCAAGCCGCGACCCGCGCCAACTGCTCGACGTCTGGCGCGGATGGCGCACCATCGCGCCGCCCATGCGTGCTGAGTACCAACGGTTCGTTGAGCTCTCGAATAAGGGCGCCCGCGAACTGGGGTTCGGCGATACGGGCGTGATGTGGCGGTCGAAATACGATATGCCGCCGGACGATTTTGCCAGGGAACTCGACCGTTTGTGGGAGCAGGTGAAGCCGCTTTACGTGTCGCTGCACGCCTATGTGCGCAACCGGTTGCGCGAGAAATACGGCGCCAGCGTGGTGCCGGCCAACGGCCCTATCCCCGCCCATCTGCTGGGAAACCCCTGGGCGCAATCCTGGGAGAACATCTACCCGCTGGTGGCGCCGCAGGGCAGCGATCCCGGTTACGACCTGACGAAAATTCTGAAAGATCGCAAAATCGACGAACACGAAATGGTGCGTTACGGGGAACGATTTTTTATGTCCCTCGGCTTTGCCGCCCTGCCGCAAAGCTTCTGGGAGCGCTCCCTGTTTACCAAGCCCAGGGACCGCGACGTGGTCTGCCATGCCAGCGCATGGGACGTGGACAACGCGGACGACCTGCGGCTGAAGATGTGTATCGACATCAACGCGGAAGATTTCACCACCATTCATCACGAACTCGGGCACAATTTCTACCAGCGGGCTTACAACAGGCAGTCGTACCTGTTCCGCGACAGTGCCAATGACGGTTTTCACGAAGCCATCGGCGACACCATCGCGCTTTCGATTACGCCGGAGTACCTGGTGAAGATCGGGTTCCTCGAGAAAGCGCCGGATCCGTCCAAGGATATCGACCTTCTGCTGTACCGCGCGCTTGAGAAAGTGGCGTTCCTGCCGTTCGGTCTGCTGATCGATCAATGGCGATGGAAAGTATTTTCGGGTGAAATCCCGCCGGAGAAATATAACGAGGCCTGGTGGCAACTGCGGGAGAAATATCAGGGCATCGCGGCGCCAGTGGCGCGCAGCGAACGCGATTTCGACCCCGGAGCCAAGTATCATGTTCCGGCCAACGTGCCCTACACGCGCTATTTCCTCGCGGACATCCTGCAGTTTCAGTTTCACCGCGCGCTGACACAGGCCGCGGGCTGCAAAGACCCGCTGCACCGCTGCTCGATTTTCGGCAGCAGGGAAGCCGGAGACCGGCTCAAGGCCATGCTCGAAATGGGCATGAGCCGCCCCTGGCCGGACGCCTTGCAGGCCATGACCGGCCAGCGCCGGATGGACGCAACCGCCATCCGCGACTATTTCGCGCCGCTACAGAAATGGCTCGACGAACAGAACAAGGGTAAACCGGCGGGTTGGTAGCCGGAGAGAGCGGCGGACACGGGCCAAGTGATAGGATCGGTATTCCGCATTCCTATACAAGACGATGACTCACCCAATCACTCGACGCGATCTGATCAAGGCGATAGCCGGCGCGCCCGCCGCCGGAGGCGCGCTGGCCGGCAAGGCCACGGATGGTTTCAATGTGCTGTTTCTGATGTCCGACGAGCATTCGCCGCACGCCGCCGGATGGCTCGGGAACAAGATCGTGAGGACGCCGGCGCTCGACGCGCTGGCGCGCCAAGGCACGGCTTTCACGTCGGCATACTGCCAGAACCCGATCTGCGTACCCTCGCGCGCCTCGTTTCTGACCAGCAGGATGCCTTCGGAAGTAGGGGTCCTGGCGAACGACGGCGGGCTGGTGAACAATGTGCCGACCTTGGCGACGGAGTTCAGGAAGGCCGGGTATGTCACCAACTGGATGGGGAAGACGCACTGGGGCGGTGAATCCGGATTCGACTCGCCGCACGGCAGCGACGACGACACCAGCAAGCGCAAGAAGGGCAGCCGCCTGCCCGAGGACGCGGCCGTCGCAACGTGGCCCATCACCGGGGAAATCGATACCGCCGCGAAGAACTACGCGCTCCGGTTTTTGGAGGAGAACCGCGGGAAGCGGTTCTTTGCCGGCGTGTCTTTCCGCAAACCGCATTTTCCCTTCGTGGTGCAGGAGGAGTATTACCGGACGTACAAGGGCAGGGTGGATGCCCCGCGCGTGACTCCGAAGATGATCGACGAGCTGCCGCTGCTCTCCAGGCACGAACGCGAGAATTATGGATTCGCCAAGCTCACCGGGCCGCAGATCCGCAAGGCACGGGAGATCTACTACGGCATGGTCACCTACATGGATGGGCTGGTGGGTGAGGTCTTGAAGAAGGTGGACGAGCTGGGGCTGCGGGAAAACACGATTATTCTCTACACGGCGGATCACGGCGAAATGGCCGGGGAGCACGGGCTATGGTACAAGAACTCGTTTTACGAGGGTTCGGTCCATGTGCCGTTCGTGTGGTCTTTCCCGAAAGCGATCCGGCAGGGGGCCAGGATCGACGCGCCGGTGATGAACATGGACATTTTCCCCACGCTGTGCGACCTGTGCGGAGTGCCGAAGCCGCAGAGCCTGGAGGGCAGGAGTTTGCTGCCGCTGATGAAGGGAACCGAGGACGGGAAGGACCGCTATGCGATGGCGGAGAATTTCCGGGCCGGTTTTGCCGGCAGGATGATCCGGCAGGGGCAATGGAAGTACTGCTACTTCCATAAAGACCGGGAGCAACTGTTCGATTTAAGGAATGATCCGGAGGAGAGCGAGAACCTGGTGAACCGCCCCGAACACAGGGAAATGATCGCCGCACTCAAGGCGCGCATTCTGAAAAATTGGCGGGTGGAGGAGTTTCTGAACCGGAAGAAGGGGCGCAACAAGAAGAAGTGAGGCGCTGTCTCCCGCTCCGGTTGCAGGCGAGGCTCTCCGCCCACGTGTAGTTGATGCGAAAATTGCGCGCGGCGAGTTCGCGCTCGACGAAATCGCGGTCGAGTTCATTCACGCCGAACTGCCCGCCGTTCGCGGCGGGTGTGGTGGGCGCAAGCTGGTGATAGCCGCCGGGCTTCACGTCGCCGCAGCGATAGGTAAAGACATCTCCGTCCAGCAGGTTGCGGAGGTTCATGGCGAATGTCTCGCGCGTTTGCAGCCAGCGGCCTGTCTGGGGCGCGGCAACCTGGTACACCATCAGGCTCGTTTCATAAGCGCGGTCGGAAACCTCGGTTTTCAGGTGGAGTTCACGGCCGGCGATGGGTTTCAGCCGCGGCACGCCGAAAACGAAGGGCGCCCGGCCATACCGGGAAGCGAGATGCCGCGCTTTGACGACCTGCATCAGCACGTCGTAGCGAAAGTCGGCGAGACCGAACAGCGCCCCCGTTGCCACGTCGAGACCCGCCGCCTCCGCGCGATCGTGATTGTCCATGCGCAGCCGGAATTCGCGCTTGTGCGGGCTCGAAGCGTGCCAGCGGTCGTACGCCTGCGGGTCCAATGTCTCGTCCCACTGCACGATTCCCCCCAGGCCGGCATTTCGCAGCACATCGTAAGCTTCGCGCGGGAGATACCCGGTGCACAGAAGCACGCCGGAGCCGGGTTCGTCTTTTAGCGCTTCCACTGTCCGCGCCACGTAGCGGGCGTGCACGTCCGTCGTGAATTCAGGATCCGTGGCATACACGAGTTCGATGATACGGGCGCCGCGCGCCCGCACCGCTTCAATCTCAGCGTCCAGTTCATCGAGGGTCAGGCGTTTGCGAACCGCTGTTGTGCGCGAGGCCGAAAAGTTGCAGTAGGGGCAGGTGTCGATGCAGAAGCTGGACACATAAATCGGCGCCACGTAGCGCACGGAGTTTCCCTCCGGCTTGCGCCATCGGTCCAGAACGAAAGAACGCAGCGCATCGAACTGCTCGCCGGCGGCCGGCGCCTGCCCGATTTCGAGCAGTTCCGCCAGTTCGGCCAGCCCGGGCGGGGTTGTGCGGCTTTGCGCCAGCAAGTCTCGCAGGCGTTCCATGGAAGGGCACGATGCGCGAGCGATGGCATTGTGAACCCCGGCGGCATTCTGATCGAAAACCAGGCTGAATGTGTGCATCAAGTTTACGTGGATTCTACTTATGACAATTATCTCTCGGTCCCGGCAAATCTGCTTTGACCCGGCTGCCGCCCCGCCGTGTTATCCTCATTTTTCACATGAATACGAACGATAATCTAAAAGAAGCATTCGCCGGAGAGAGCCAGGCCAACCAGAAGTACCGTGCCTTCGCCAAGAAGGCCGAGCAGGATGGCCTGCCCCATGTCGCCCGCCTGTTCCGCACCACCGCCGAAGCCGAGCGCATCCACGCCGAAGGCCACCTCAAGAGCCTTGCCGGTATCGGCGACACCGCCGGGAATCTCAAGGCCGCCATCGCGGGCGAAACCTACGAGTACACGTCGATGTACCCGCCCATGCTCGAACAGGCCGAAGCCGAGGGCCATCGCGCCAAGCTCATGTTCGGTTATGCAGTGAAAGCCGAAGCGGTGCACGCGGAACTCTACAAGCGGGCGCTCGAAGCCGTCGAGCAAGGCAAGGATCTGGCCGAAGGGAAATTCTACCTCTGTCCCGTCTGCGGCCACATCGAATTCGGCGTTCCGCCCGAGAGATGCCCCATCTGTAAGTCCCTGGGGTCGAAGTACATCGAAGTGGCATAGCTGATGCCGCCGCTTAACCTCCCGGAAAGGCTGCGGCTCCCTTATACTCACACCGTTGACCCCACGGCTACCCCGTCTCCCCGCCACCTTTGAGCCCGGCTAATATGAGACCAATGCCGAATTCGTTCATTGGCGTCTGTGCGCTCTCGTTATCCATTCTGCTTTCCGGCTTGGGTGCGGCGGAAAGCGGCGCGGTCCGGGGCTTTTCCACGGGTGGCCACACGGTGTATCACCTGCGGCCCGCCACGGTGCAGAAGGGAGGCGGCAGGGTCATCATTTCCGCGGCACTCGACGGCTCCGTCCTGTGCCATACGCCCGCGGGCCGGTTGCTGTGGAAGGCGCAGACCGGCGGGAACATGCCTTTCGACCTCGCCGTGGCCGATATCGACGGCGACCACCTCGATGAAGCGCTGGTGGCATCCGCCGACGGCGCCCTCTACGCCATCGATCACGACGGAAAGCCGCTGTGGACGTTTCGCAAAACCGCGCCCCTGTTTCAGGTCGCGACGGCAAAGCTCGCTGACGGCTCGACCGTCATCGTGACGGGCGGCGTCGAGCAGGTGCTCTACGAACTTTCGCCAACGGGGAACGTGCTGCGCACCTTGAAAACCGAACACTGCATCCGGCACATTCGCGCGGGCGGCATCACCGGCGCCGGCAGGGACCATGCGGCCGTGGCGACCGCTTCCAGCGGTTTGAGCGGTGTTCTGTCATTGCTGCTGGTGGACTCCGCGGATTTGAAGGTGGTCTGGAAACGGACCAACCTCGCCAGTAACGTGCCCAACTCCGGAAGGCGGTTCTTCAGCATGGCGCTGCTCGATATGAACAAGGACGGCAGGCAGGAGATCCTGCTCAGCAACAGTTGGGGGGAGCATGGAAAGATCTTCGCGTTCGACCACGAGGGAAAGCAGTTCTTGCAGAAATCGGACGAGCGGATACCGAACGCCAGTTACCGCATGAACCTGCTGACGCATGTGAAACTGCCGGCGGAAGAGTTCGTTATCGGCCTGTTTGCGAACGTGCTGATCGTTTATAACCTGGACGGAAGCTGCCGCGAAGTGCTCACGTCGCACTACGATTTTTCCAACGGCGCCTTCGATGCGCAGACCCGCACTTACTATCTCGGCAGCTCCCCCTCCGGAGGCGACGGCATCTACGCCCTGCAACTGGACCGGCCCGGCTGGCAAGCCGCATTCGAGCACATCAAGCCCGTCGGGAAACTGGCGCAAATCGAGAAAAATCTCGCAGAGCTGAAGGCGCAGGTGGCCCGTTTCCAGCCCCCGCCTTACACGCCGGCGGTGCGCGAGGCCGCCGTGATCGCGACGCGTCCGGAAGGCGCGGCATACAGGCACCTGCGCTTCATCGATCATTTGACGCTGAGCCAGAAAATCGAAAACCCCGGCGAGTTGTGGCGCCGGAGCACCGACAAGCGTCAGAAATACAAGCTCACCGCGGATGAGATTGTGAACACCGCTCGCGAGATGGAAGCGAAGGGGCGGGACTTCCTGATCTGGAGCGGCCACGGCCACGCGGTCTATATGCCGCTGTCCACCATGGAGCGCATCCTGCAAGCGGCGTCGCGGCATTTCTACGGCTTCGAATTCGCGGAGATGAAGAGCGTGGACGATGAAATGCAGCAGGTGGTGGAGCAGATCGTCCTGCCGCTGGCGGAGTTGTGCCGCAGCCACGGGAACCGGAAAATCGTTTTCCGCAGCAAGAACATTTTCTATAACGGAACAGCTTATCTGCCTTATTGGCGCAACATGCTCATGAACCCCAAGTTGCGGGATGTCTTCGTGCCCGCGCTGGAGGAGACGAACAGCCGCACGCCGGAGTTAAGCCTTTCGGGACGCGTCGGCCTTTGGTTGACGGGCAACTTCAGCCGCTGGGCCAGCCGCGTCGTCACCGACGACGCCTGCTTCGACCGCATGTGGGAATGGTCGTCGCAGCAAGTCATGAGCAACCACGTGCGGCACCTCATTTCGAACGCATCCCTCGGCGCCGAAGTCTTCTTTAACAGCGTCAACCAGGGTCCGTTCTCGCGCGACCTGGAACGGCAATTCGCGCCGTTCTACGACATGCTCGAAAAGGGCATCATCCGGATACCGGGGCGGGAAGACCTGCTGTCAGTGTCCAACGTCGCCCTGGGGATGAAGAGTCCGCCTTCTCCGCTCTACCTGCAGCACGGCGTGAACGGGCACAAATACAGCTATCTCCAGGACGATCACTCGCCCATGGTTTTCGACCGGCTCGACACTTACTGGGGCGCGGCGCCGATACTGCCGCACGATTTCTCTTATTACGCCATGAACCTTCGGCGGCGTGTCTCCAACTTCCTGCCCGAGACGCCCTACGGGCTGGTCACCATGATTCCGGACGATACGGATCTTGCCGGAAGCCGTTTCCAGCGGAAATTTTCGACCGACGGACAGTATTTCTACGACGAGAGCGGAGCCCGGCGCACCGCGCCGGAGTACAAGAGCGTCGTCGAGGAGGCGCTGCGGTCCTCCTCCGCCGCTTTGCCCGTGGTGGTCCGGGGCGAGGTCCATTGGTCGGCCGTGCGGCTGGATGCCACGCACATCCGCGTCACCCTGATCGACCCCGGCTACTTCGAGCCAGCCGGCCGGGACTCGGAAATCGTGCTGCAACACGTTGCGGCGACCCGTTGCACCGGCATTTTGCGTGCCGAAGACTTACCCATTCACGACGGCAAAGTGAAGGTGCGAATTCCGGCGGGCGTCGTCCGGATCGTGGACATCACCCATCGCTGATCCCCTGGTGTCCTGAGTCAGAAATTCGCAAAACAAGTCGTCAGTGGGGCGGACGCCCTCGTCCAGGGGGAACCGCCCCACAGGCCACCGGCTTCTTCAATCAACTTTCAACCCAGGACACTACTTCAGCGGACGGACCGCAATGCCGCGGCTGGTCTCCGCCGCAAGAGCCGAAGCCATCAGCGCGAGAGGGCTGAGGCGGTTCCGCGTCCTCGACCGGCGTGGCTCAGGACCTGCTGCGCCCGGCCGCGCGGATTCTTTCGAGCTCCGCGGTCATGTCCTTGACGATTTGCGGATTTTGGGCAGCCACGTTCTTAGCTTCGCCGATGTCGCCGGCCAGATTATAGAGCTCCACCTCGCCCTTACCGGCCGGCGGAACCAGCTTCCATTGACCTTTACGAAGCGCGATTCCCCTCGCGTGCTCCACGATTTCCTCGCGGCCTTTTTTGGATTGGCCCAGCAGGGCGGGAAGCATGTTGAAGCTGTCGGGGCCGCTATCCTCGGGGACGCGGACGCCGGTCAGGGCGGCGAAACTGGCAAGCAGGTCCATTTGCCCGACGAGGGCGCCGGAAACTCCCGGCTTGACGTGCCCCGGCCAGCGCACCAGGAAGGGCTCGCGCGTGCCGCCTTCGTAGATGCTGTACTTGCCGCCGCGGAGGGGGCCTGCCGGTTTATGGCCGTTGAGGTCCTCCACGGCGCCGTCGGCATAGCCGTCGTCCAATACGGGGCCGTTGTCGCTGGTGAAGAGGATAAGCGTGTTTTCGGTGAGCTTGAGCCGGTCCAGCGTGGCCATGATTTCGCCGGTGCAGGCGTCAAGCTGGTTAACGACGTCGCAGCGCACGCCGCATTCGGTGGTGTGTTGGAATCGCGGGTTGGGAACGCGTGGCACGTGAATGTCGTGGCTGGCGAAATAGAGGAAAAACGGATTGTCCCGGTTCCGTTCGATGAAGGAGGTCGCCTTCCCGGTGAGGGTCTGGGCAATGTTCTCGTCCACCCAGCGGGCCGACTTGCCGCCGCTCATGTACCCGATGCGGCTGATGCCGTTGACGATGGTCTGGTCATGGCCTTTGCTCAGCTTCATTTTGAGCAGTTCGGGGTGATCGCGTCCGGTTGGCTCGTTGCCGACGGGGGCGCCGTAGCTGATCCGGATCGGGTCCTTGGGATCGAGCCCCGCGACGTGGTGGTCTTCCACGAAAACGCAGGGCACGCGGTCGCCGGTGGCCGGGATGATGAAGGAATAGTTGAAGCCGACTTCGAGCGGCCCCGGTCTGATTTCGCCGTTCCAGTCCACGTTTCCGTCGCCGAGACCGAGGTGCCATTTGCCGACGGCTCCGGTCTTATAGCCGGCCTGCTGCAGGATGGAGGGCACGGTGGCGCGCTTGGGGTCAATAATGAGCGCGGCATCGCCGGGGAGAATGCCGGTGCCCTTCTTGCGCCAGGCATATTCGCCCGTCATGAGGCTGTAGCGGCTGGGTGTGCAGGTGGCCGAAGAGCAGTGGGCGTCGGTAAACCGTAGACCCTGGGCCGCGAGCCTGTCGAGATTCGGCGTTTTCACGCGCGTGGCGCCGTAGCAGCCCAAATCGCCGTAGCCGACGTCATCGCCAAGGATGACCACGATATTCGGCCGCGACGGCGCCGCCGCCCGCAGCCCGCTGGAAAGCATGGGCAGCGCGCACGCATTTCCGGCCATTTGAAGAAAGGATCGTCTCCGCATCTGTCTGTACTCTTTCGCCCTATTGTAGAACAGCGCCACGGCCCTCCCGGCCCCATCTTGACAAAGCCAGTCCGCCCGAATAGATTTGTAGGCCGGAAGGAGCATGAGTATGCGTGCAAAAAACCGGAATCTCCTCCTCTTCGGTTTGCTGGCGTGCGCGGTGGCGTTCGGGCAGAGCGACCGCGGCATTATCAAAGGAACGGTGCTGGATTCGCAGGGTATGGCGGTAAGCGCCGCGAAGGTGACGCTGTCGAATACCGCCACAGGCATTGTCTCCGAAACCTCCACTGAGATTACCGGCAACTTCACCTTTCCGGGACTGCCGGTCGGCGTCTACCAGGTTACTTGCGAAGCAACCGGCTTCAAGAAGTCCGTTCAGGATGCCATTAACGTGGATGTGGGCCGTACCGTAGGGTTGCAGATTGTCTTGCAGCCCGGAGAGGTCCTCGAGACGGTCACGGTAGAGGCAAGCGCCCCGCCTCTGGATACCGAAACCTCCGACATCGGCACTTCGGTAACGCGGCGTCAGATCATCGACCTGCCGATGCCGCTAACCAGCGACAGCCGCAACCCGCTGAATTTCGTGATTTTGACTCCGGGCGTGAGCGGCTCCGTTCCCGGCGCGACACCCGACCTGCGGCTGCACGTCAGCGGGGCGCCCAGTAGCTCCTCCGAGGTTTATATAGACGGCGTCCCGGTGGCCCAAGCCGGCCAGACCGGCGATATCAGCACGAACCACCCGTCGCTCGAAGCCATTGGCGAATTCAAGATCAGCAACAACAACTATGCCGCCGAATACGGCCTGGCCAGCGGGATCATCTCCTTCACCTTCCGTTCCGGCACGAACGATCTGCATGGAAGGTTATTCGAGTATTTCCAGAACGAGCATCTGAATGCGCTGGACTATCCGACCAAGTCGCGCGGGCAGACCAAGGCGCCGCTGAAGCAGAACGAATACGGGTTCACGCTCGGCGGACCCGTATACATCCCGAAGATCTACTCCGGCAAAGACCGCACCTTCTTTTTCACGAGCTTTACGGGTTTTCGCTACCGCCCGAGTTCGAACAACCCCAATTTGACGACCTTTCCGAACAGCTTTCGCGAGGGCGATTTCAGCCAGTTGCTCGGGCCGCAGTTGACGGCGCCAAACCCGCTGAATCCGGCCGAGCGGCTGCCCATCTTCGATGCGGCCGGGCGGCCGGTTTACACCGGGGCTATTTACGACCCCACACAGTCGCGGATGGTTACGGGACCGGATGGCAATGTCTATCCGATTCGCGATCCGTTTCCGAACAACCGGATTCCCTCGAACTACCCCGGACTGAGCAAGGCCGGGCAGGAGATCCTGAAGTACTTCCCCAAGGCAACCACGGATGCGATCTATAACAACTTTTTCCGCACGACGCGATCGCAGGTAAACCAGGAGCGCTTCGTGGCCAAGATCGACCACCATATCGGCGCAAACCAGAGTCTTTCGGGGAGCGTTTTCATCGGCAGCAACGTGAACGAGAACATAGGCACGCTGACGATGCTGGAGGCGACCAGGGCCGATGCGCCTTCGCTCCAGACGCGGTTGAATCACACCTATACGTATTCACCCAGGCTGATCAACAATCTGTCCCTGGGCTTCCTGCGGGACAAGGGGTTTGCGGGGCCCGCACAGCCGGGACCGGGGCTTCAGGCTTTGGGAATCAAGGGCATCAGCCTTCCTCCCGGCGCGCCGTTTCCCTCCATTCAGATCCGGAACCAGAATGCAATCGGTTCGGAAAGCATCGCGCTGATTGCGGAGAACCGGTATGTGGTCAACGACAGCGTCACCTGGATTCGCGGCGCCCACACCTTCAAATTCGGAGGCGAGCTGCGCCGGCTGCAGCGCAATGAAGTGCCGAACAACAGCGGGCGATTCGTGTTTGAGCCCACGCAGACGGCGCTCAACGGAACGGGATTCGTGAACACCGCGGCAGGTCCCAGGGCCGTGACCATTCCGGGTTCGACCGGCAGCGCGGCCGCCAGTTTTCTGTTCGGCGCTCCGGATTTTTCGCGCTTCAGCCTCGGCTATACCACGGCCGGCTATCGCTGGCTGGTGGCGGGAGGTTACGCGCAGGATGACTGGAAAGCGACGCGCAACCTGACGCTGAATCTCGGATTCCGCTACGACCTGATGATTCCGCGAACCGAAGTTCTCGGGCGCGTCTCCACCGTCGATATCGGGCTGGCGAACCCGGCGGCGGGCGGCGCCCGCGGCGCATACACGTTTTACGGCAACGGTCCGGGCAGGAATGGCCGCAAGCGCATCGGCGACATCGACTTTTTCTGCCTTCAGCCGCGGCTCGGCGTGGCCTGGTCGCCGGAGGCAGCCGCGGGTATTCCCGGCAAGCTGCTGGGTGCGCACCGGACAGTGCTCCGCAGCGGCTTCGCGATCACGCGTCCGATGGGCAACGACAACCTGACCAATGCCATCAGCGGCAGCCTGTACGCCCCCGGTTTTAATGGCGTGGCTACGGCGAATCGTCCGGGCGACGTGCTCGGTTCGCCCGCGTTCTTCTGGGACCAGCCTTTCCCGAACTTCACCCCGCCGCCGACGCTCGATCCGGGGCTGCTGGTGGGCAACGTCAACCCCTCGCTCATCTATTCCGAGTCCGGAAGGCCGCCCACGCAGGTGAACTGGGCATTCGAGATCCAGCGCTCGCTGCCATCCGATATGGTGGCCAGCGTGGGATACGTGGGAACCCACGTTTATCACCTGGGGATCTGGCGGAAGCCGAACCAGGTGCCGGTTGAGGCCGCACAGAATTACGCGGGCGCCGCGAAGGCGGCGGGGCTGCCGCTGAACCAGTTCATGGCGCTCAGAATCACCGATCCCAGGGTGGTGGCCAGCGGCCTGCAGGCTCCATTCTCGAACTTCGTGCAACTGTTCGGCGCGGCGGCCACGGTCGGCCAGGCTTTGCGCCCCTACCCGCAATATGGCAACATCGACAACCTCATGGTTCCGCTCGGCGTGATTGTCGTAGTAGTTCTGC